>JBBTRE010000059.1:0-5723 GCA_038065375.1 Patescibacteria group bacterium
TCAGGCAAATTTGGAAAAGCGCGGCGCGGTTGTTTTGGCGCGTAATATTTCCCGTTCGCAAACTATTGATCTGGTTGGCCTGAACATCCCGGAAATAGAAATTGCCTCCGATTATGTGCGGGAATACCCGGATGCATTAGCTTTTAGTCATATTCTTGGATATATCGGTGAATCGGAAACCGCTCGCGAGCTGGAAGGGCAGTCCGGCATTGAAGCGGAATATAATTCTGTTTTGCGCGGAGTGGCTGGGCGCATGTTGATTTACCGCGACGCCAAAGGAAAAATTTTGGACAAAAAAATCGCCGAACCGTCCACGGCCGGCTCGGATTTAGTTACAACAGTGGATGGAGATCTGCAGAACTTTTTTTACAGCCGGATGAAATCGGCGCTGGCGATGCTGGGGCGGGATTCCGGAGTAGGCATCGCGTTGAACCCCCAAAATGGAGAAGTGCTGGCTCTGATCAGTCTGCCGACTTTTGATAACAATAACGTTTCTAAATATTTATCCGGCAAGAGCCAGCCGTTGTTTAACCGGGCGATTTCCGGGCAGTACACACCGGGGTCAACAATTAAGCCGTTGGTGGCTTTAGCGGCTCTGCGGGAAAAATTAGTTGACCCGACGTTTCAGGTTCTCTCTACCGGCTCTATTGAGATTCCCAATCCATACGATCCGGAAAATCCCAGCCGTTTTTTGGATTGGAAAGCTCATGGCTGGGTTGATCTGCATTCAGCTTTGGCGCGTTCCAGCAACGTTTATTTTTATCAGCTTGGCGGCGGTTTTGAACGGTTTAAGGGATTGGGTATAGCGCGCCTGCATGAGTATTGGCAGAAATTTTTATTGGGGCAAAAGACAGGAATTGATTTGCCGTCGGAGAGCGCCGGATCATTGCCTGATCCGGAAGAAAAAGAGGCGCGGACCGGTCAAATCTGGCGTATTGGCGACACTTACAACGTCAGTATCGGCCAAGGTGATTTATTGCTGACCCCGATTCAGCTGATTAACTTTATCGCTTCAGTTGCCAACGGGGGAAAGATTTATCGGCCTCATTTTGTTCAATTAACTGTTGAACCGGAGATTCTCGCGGATTATTCCGGCTGGACGACCGAGGTTGTGGAAGTTCAGCAGGGGATGGAAGACGCGGTTTCTAAACCTTACGGCACCGCCAACCTTTTAGCTTATCTTCCGATGAAGGCGGCCGGTAAAACCGGTAGTTCCCAGGTTGCCAACAACACTCGCACGAATGCTTTCTTTGTCGGCTATGCTCCTCAGGAAAATCCGCAGATCGCGGTATTGGTTTTGATAGAAAACTCCAAAGAGGGGAGTTTGAACGCGGTCCCGATCGCGAGGGATGTTTTGGAATGGTATTATTACAACAGAATTCAACAAACGAATAACGAATGAGTTGCGAATTTACGAAAGCAGATTCTATTCGTAGATTCGTTTTAAATTCGATATTCGTTTATTTATTCCGATGAAAAACTCAGAACTCAGACAGGACATTGTTTCCGGCGATTGGATCGTGGTTGCCCCAGGCCGGTCTAAACGGCCACATCCGAAATCGGTTCCGAAACGCAAACATATTCCAAAATCCCGGTGTCCGTTTGAAGATCCGCAAAAGTCCGGCAATAAGCCGCCAATTTTAATTTATCCTGATCAGAAAAAATGGGAGCTGCAAATTATAGAAAATAAGTATCCGGCGGTGATGCATTATAAGATTTGCGGCAAGCCCATGTTCAAGGGGCCGTATCCGACGATGCTGGCCGCCGGCCATCACGACGTCTTAATCACCCGGGATCACGATAAAAACTTTGCTCATTTGTCTTTCAAGCAGGCCAATCAAGTTTTTCAATCTTTACGGGACCGCTACTTAATGCTTCTTAACGATCCCTGTCTGAATTACATTTTCATGATGCACAATTGGGGTCCAACTGCCGGCGCGTCTATTTATCATCCGCATTATCAGATGATTTCTTTGCCGGTCGTGCCGCCGGACGTCCAGCACTCTTTGACCGGTTCATCGCGTTATTTCCACCAACACAAAAAATGCGTGCATTGCATAATGTTGGACTATGAATTAAAAGAGGGGAAGCGGATCGTCTTTGAGAACGCGGGGGCAATAGCAGTAGCGCCATTTGTTTCCCGTAGTCCGTTTGAAGTCCGGGTTTTTCCCAAAAAACATTCTTCTTATTTTGAAAATACTTTGGACCAGGACATGGAGTATGTGGTGGAAGCGTTGCAACAAGTGTTGAAACGCTTTGAAAAAAAGCTTCACGATCCGGATTACAACTTTTTCATTCACACCGCGCCGTTGCGCGACAAAAAGAAATTTGGGCATTACCACTGGCATATAGAGGCCTTTCCTAGGGTGTCTATTCGAGCGGCTTTTGAGGCAGGTACGGGAGTGGATATCAACGACATTGACCCCGATTTTGCCGCGAAGCTTTTGAGGTAATTGCCCGCCTATTTTGCCCTATTTTGCCTTAAAATTGCCCCTAATAGGGCTTTTTGCTACAATTGTAGTCAATGGACATATCCAAGCTTAAGAGCGCTTTTGCGAAGGATTTAAAGCAAGCAAAAGACGCTAAAGGACTAGAGGCCCTTAAGGTTAAGTATTTGGGGCGGAAAGAGGGCGAATTAAACAAGATTCTCAAGTCCTTGAAGGACATGCCTTTGGCTGAAAAGAAAAAAGTTGGACCGGCGGCGAACGCGTTGCGCGCGGAAATAGAATCGGCTTTGTCTGAAAAATCACAATCTTTGAAAGACGGCTCCGGTCCGGCGGCCGGGCAGGTGGATGTTTTTATGCCGGGCAAAAAAGTTTCGGCCGGACATTTACATCCGCTGACCAGGATTGAAAATGAAATCAAAGATATTTTTCTGGGTTTGAATTTTTCCGTGGTGGAAGGCCCGGAAGCGGAAAACGAATATTATAATTTTGACGCGTTGAATATCCCCGCCAATCATCCGGCGCGCGATATGTGGGATACATTTTGGCTTGGGCAGAAAGAAGGGGTGGGAAAGATGCTGATGCGTACGCACACCAGCCCGATGCAGATCCGCTACATGGAAAAGAATCAGCCGCCGATTCAAATTATCGTGCCGGGGCGGGTTTTTCGCTTTGAAGCCACCGACGCTTCTCACGAAATCAATTTCCATCAGGTGGAGGGATTGATGATCGGCGAGAAAGTTAATCTGGCTAATTTTAAATACGTGATGGAGCAGTTTTTTAAAAAGTTTTTCGGCCGCGAAACCAAAGTTCGCTTCCGGCCGAGCTACTTTCCTTTCGTAGAGCCGGGATTAGAAGTGGACGTGGAATTAAACGGCAAATGGCTGGAAGTGATGGGCGCCGGTATGGTGCATCCGGCGGTGCTGGATCGGGTGAAATTGGATCCGAAAAAATATCAGGGTTTTGCTTTTGGGATGGGATTGGAGCGGCTGGCGATGATTAAATATAAAATTCCGGATATCCGATTATTTTATTCCGGCGATTTGAGATTCATTAACCAGTTCTAAATATATGAAGTTTAGCTATTCCTTACTAAAAAAACTGGCGCCGAAGATTTCTTCCAAAGAAGCTTTAATTGAGAAGCTGAATTTTCACGCTTTTGAAGCGGTAGACGTTCCGGGCGATACAATTGAGATCGCCATTACTCCGAATCGGTTCGCTGATGCTTCTTCGCATTGGGGAATGGCACAGATTGCGGTGGCGCTTTTCGGCGGTACTCTTGGAAAATTAGGAGGCAGGGAGCTAAAAGTGGAGAAAAAAGGCACCGCTCCGGAAATAAAAGTTACTTCTCGGAAATCCTGTATTCGCTACGCCGGTCGTTATTTTGAAATTCCTTCGCAGGGGCAATCGCCCGATTGGCTGAAAGAAATTCTGACCGCTTGCGGTATGCGGTCAATTAACGCGGTAGTGGATGTGATGAATTATGTAATGTTGGAAACCGGCCAGCCCTTGCATGCTTTTGACGCCGAATTGGTTGAGGGAGGAATAGAAGTCAGGAACGCGAAGGCCGGCGAAGAAATGCGGACTATTGATAATCAGGATTTTAAATTGGGCGAATCCGATCTGGTAATCGCCGATCAGAAAGGACCGCTGGCGATCGCCGGCATCAAAGGGGGAAAGCGCGCGGAAATTACTCCTCGAACCCGGAAAATTATCGTGGAGGCGGCCAACTTTGATCCGGTGGGAATTTATAAAACTACTCGGCAAATTAATCTGCTCACCGACGCTTCTTCCCGGTTCGCGCACGGCCTTAGCCCGATTTCCGTGGAGTGGGGGATGAAACGAGCTACTGAACTGCTCAAAGAGGTGGCGAAAGCGAAGGTGGGGGAGATGACGGAGGTGAATTTTTGGAAACCCTCCAAGCGTTTGCTAAAGTTTGATATCAAACGGTTCAACCAGCTGACCGGTTTGGAGCTGGAAGAAAAAGAGGCGTTGGGATATTTGAAAAAGCTGGGATTCAAGATTACCGGCCGGTTTGTGGAAATTCCCGTGACTCGGGCAGACATTTCTATTTTTGAAGATTTAGTTGAGGAAGTGGTAAATCTTTATGGCTACCAAAAACTTCCGGCGAAAGCTCCACATGTTCCGATTTTGCCGGCGCGTAAAGAAGATGATGTGTTGTTGAAAGACAAAGCCCGCGCGGTTCTTAAAGGTTTCGGTTTGAGCGAGGTCTACAACTACACCTTCCTATCCCGCCAGGATTTGAGCAAATACGCCGAACCCAAGTGGTGGAATGCTCCTTCGTTGTTGAATCCGGTCAGCGCGGAATTTCAGTATTTGCGCCCGGCTTTGGCAATCGGTTTGATGAAAAATATTGAGAGCAATTTGCGTTTTTTCAAAGACGTTCGTGTTTTTGAAGTCGGGAAGACTTTTGTTGAAAAAGATAAGCTGATTGTGGAGGAAACTAAATTGGGCATTGCTTTGGGGGCGCGCTCCGGCAATCCGATTTTGGAATTAAAAGGCATGGCGGACGAATTGTTGAAACAGCTTGGGCTAACCGATATTTTCTTCCGGGATTTGGAATGGGACTTGCGTCATTTGGAACAATCTAAGAGCTTGCGGATTGAATCCGACCACCAAGTGATTGGTTATTTGGGAGTGCCGAAGGGCGAGCAGGGTATGGCGATTCTGGAGATTGATCTGGAGAAATCGCTGAAGTTAGTACAGGGCGAAAAAGAATACGAGCCGTTATCAAAGTATCCTTCCGTAGATCGCGATATTTCTATTTTTGTCGGTCAGGATGTCCGCATAGACCAGCTGATGGCGGCGATGGAGAATGCCGCCCCGGCTTTACTGGATGACGTGGATTTGTTGGATTATTATGATCCATCCATAGAGGGCAAAAATACCAAGAAGGATCACAAGAGTTTGACTTTCCGATTGGTTTTCCAATCCGGCGACCACACTTTGACTGATGAGGAAGTGAACGCCGAGATGACTAAAATTATTTTGCTTTTGGAAGAAAAATTCGGAGCGGAGGTGAGGTAGTGTTTAGCAACTAGCGACTAGTAGTTAGGCAAAAGCAAAGTTTTGTTTTCCTTGACAGATTGCCAATAGTCTGCTTAAATAGCGGCAGTTCGTAAACATCTCAAACATCTTTTTCTGAAAGAGGAGGTTAGGCATGTCCGCGAAAATGCTGCCGTGCGGTCAGTCCAGAGAGAAGGGATCGTTTCATCCGATGGATTTTATCGGGCCGGTCATCGGCGGTATCGGATCTTT
>JBBTRE010000060.1:0-2558 GCA_038065375.1 Patescibacteria group bacterium
GGGAGAAAATCTTCACGCCGACAATGCGGCCGTATTTTCCGTGCGGAACGGTCAACGAAGTGTCTTTCACGTCACGGGCTTTTTCGCCGAAGATGGCGCGCAACAGACGCTCTTCGGAAGTCAGTTCGCTCTCGCCTTTCGGAGAAATCTTGCCGACCAAAATATCGTTGGAGTGCACCTCCGCGCCGATCCGGACAATTCCCTCTTCATCCAAGTTCTTCAATTTTTCCTCAGAGACGTTCGGAATATCAGGAGTAGTTAATTCCGGTCCAAGTTTTGTGTCGCGGACATCGCAATAGAAATCTTCAATGTGAATAGAAGTGAAGAAATCATCCCGGGCTACCCGCTCCGACAAAACAATGGCGTCCTCAAAGTTGGCGCCTTCATATGAAAGGAAAGCCACCACCAAGTTTTGACCCAACGCCAAAACACCATTATCGGTAGACGGTCCATCAGCCAACACTTCTCCCTTCTTAACTTTCTGACCCTTTTCCACCAACGGACGCTGCGAGATGCAGGTGAACTGGTTGGAGCGCTTAAATTTATTCAGCGGGAAAGTGATCTTGTTGCCGCTTTGAGTTTTGAAAATAATCTCTCTCGCGTCCACGGCTTCAATCGTACCCGCCTGCGGAGCCAAAATAAGGTGGCCGGAATCTTGCGCCGCCTTCTCTTCAATGCCGGTGCCGACGTACGGCGCCGCGGATTTCACTGAAACCACCGCCTGCCGTTGCATGTTTGAACCCATCAGAGCGCGGTTGGCGTCGTCGTGTTCCAGGAAAGGAATCATGGAGGTTGCGACACTGACAGCCTGGTTCGGAGCCACATCCATCAACTGCACCTCATCTTTCATGCAAGTTCCCGGCTCGCCATTAATACGGGCCTCAATCACGTCGCCGATCAGATTCAATTTGTCGTCAAACGGAACACCGGCGTGCGCGATTTTGTTCCGCTCTTCTTCCAAAGCATTCATCCAGACAATTTCTTTGGTGATCTTTCCTTTCTTCACCACCACATAAGGAGTTTCAATGAAACCTAAATCGTTAATGCGGGCGTAATTAGCCAAGTGGTTTACCAAACCGATGTTCGCGCCCTCAGGAGTTTCAATCGGGCAGATGCGGCCGTAGTGAGACGGGTGCACGTCGCGCACTTCAAAACCGGCGCGCTCACGGGTTAAACCGCCGGGACCCATAGCCGACAAACGGCGCTTGTGCTCCAATTCGGCCAGCGGATTTACCTGGTCCATAAATTGAGACAACTGTGAAGAAGAGAAAAATTCCTTGATTGCCGACATCAGCGGCCGGGCGTTAACCAACTGCACCGGGGTCAACGCTTTGGCTTCAAAAGTGGACATGCGATCCTGCACGATGCGGCGCATGCGGGCCAAACCAAGACGGAATTTATTTTGCAAAAGTTCTCCGACGGCGCGGACGCGGCGGTTACCCAAGTGGTCAATATCGTCCGGTTCAGTGTTCTGGTCGTTATTCAACCGGATCACCTCTTTAATCATCAGAACTAAGTCATCTAATTCCAAAAGGCGGGACTCGGACTTACGGCGCAAACGCTGATTCAATTGGAAACGGCCGACCGCGGAAAGGTCATAACGATCCAAGCGCTGGAACATGGCGTCAATCAAGCTGGAAGCGTTTTCCACCGTGGCCAAATCGCCCGGACGGATGCGCTTGTAGATTTCCAGATAAGCTTCATCTTTATTCTTCGCGGAATCTTTCTTGAGAGTAGCTTCCAAATATTTAATCGGGCCGTTATCCACATCCGCGAAAGCTTCCTTGATATCTTCAGTTTCGGTCAGACCAAAAATGCGGAGCAGTTCGGTAACCGGAGCTTTACGGCGGCGATCAATTTTCACCGTTAAAACACCGTCAGAATCGGTTTCAATTTCCAGCCAGGCGCCGCGGTTCGGAATTACCTTCGCTCCGAAAAACTTTTTACCGCGATAAAGATTGGCGGTGAAGTAAACACCGGAAGAACGGATCAGCTGCGGAACTACCACGCGCTCAACTCCGTTGATAATAAAAGTTCCGCGGTCGGTCATCACCGGGAAATCTCCGAAATAAACTTCCTGCTCCTTAGTTTCTTTAGCTTGCTGATTGATCAGCTTCAACTTCACCCGCAACGGGGCTTCATAAGTCAGATCTTTGAACTTCGCGTAGGTTTCATCATACTTCGGTTCATCAAAGTAGTACTCCATAAACTTCAGTTCAATATTCTTGTCGGCGTAGTCTTTCATCGGAAAAGTTTCTTCAAACAATTCCTTCAGACCGGTTTTAACAAACCAGTTATACGAACGAGTTTGAATTTCGACCAAATTTGGCTGCTCGACGAACGATCCCGGATGGGTGGAAAAAACTTTGGTAGGAAGTTTATTCAACATTATTATATGTGTTTTATAAAATCGCCGATTTTTATTTTTATATTGGAGGCCACTCTCTTTCTCCCGCACTATTTCCCCTTTTAGTCAAGAATTAAAAAACACAAAAACCTAAACCCCGCTTTTCATCACTTTTAGCGTAGTTTTGTTGGCTTCTAAATTACATATAAGT
>JBBTRE010000061.1:0-2201 GCA_038065375.1 Patescibacteria group bacterium
TACGCCATATCGTTCGGGTATCGCTAATTCTTTTATCGTGCACGGAGATATTAACGGATTGTTTCCTAATCCTGATTCAGACGTTGTTGGAAGCGATTCCTACATTACACTGACCAAGTTCTGGGAAGCGGTATTCGGTGGACGCGAGTTGGTGGTGTTTTACAACATCGCCGACGGACTGCGTTTTCTGGATAGCTCCATGGAGGCGTTGTTTAAGGAAGCGGCCGGTATTAAGGAAGATGATGCAGGCGCGAATCCGATCGCGGCCGCTAAAGCCGGTTTGAAAGCAAAGCGCGGCTTGCCTCGGGAACCCGAGGTTTGTTTTCCGCTTTTGGAAAAAGCGCTTGCTAGTCAGCCGGAGATGGCGGTAGTGATTGAAGCGGCCCACTTGGTTGCCCCGGCGATGAATCTGGGCGCGCCTCTGCCGATGAACGAGCGGACGAATATTGAACGGTTGAAGCATTGGGGACGCGACGAAAAGATCCGGGAAAAGGGCAACATCGTAGTGATGGTGACTGAGCAGTCGGCGAAGGTTTCGGCGGAGTTGAAGTATGGAGGCAGTGGAATTCAAACTGTTTTGATTCCGAAGCCATCTAAGCCGGAGCGCGAAAAACTGATTGCTACTTTTGCCACTGCTGATTTGCTGAATTTTGATCAGAAATCGTTCGCGCAGATGACTCAAGGATTGAACAATCTTCAGATCCGCGAAATCTTCTCGCAGGCGAAAGTCAGTGGTAAGCCGATTGACGCTGACGCGGTGAAGGTGAAGAAGCGGGAAATTTTGAACGCGGAGTACGGCGAGATTATGGAAATCGTTGAGCCCGAAAAGGGACTGGACGATATCGGCGGTCTGAAGCACGTCAAAGATTATCTCAAAGACGTGCTGACTGCTATCCGCAAGGGAGACACGCGGCTGGTGCCGATGGGCGTCATGCTCTTCGGGCCTCCCGGCACCGGAAAGACGGCGATTGTTGAGGCGTTGGCTAAAGAGGCCGGTTTCAACTTCGTGAAGATTAAGAACGTCCGGTCCATGTGGGTTGGTGAATCAGAAGCTAGGATGGAGAAGATGATCACCGGTTTGCGGGCCTTGGCGCCGGTGGTGGTGATGAATGACGAATCGGATTTGGCGGAAGCCAACCGGGACGCGCCGAAGGGCGATTCCGGCGTGGCGGAACGGCTAATGCGCGCTTGGATGGAGCTTCGCTCCAATCCCCGCATTCGCGGCCAGATTATCGTGATTGATTGCACGAACCGTCCGGATCGGATTGATGCCGCCCTGAAGCGCAGTGGCCGGACTGATGATCGGATCTTGTTGCCGATGCCGTCGGAGGATGAGCGGGCTGATATTTTCCGGGTGATGTTTAAGAGGCATGAGGTTCCGACTTCCCTCAAAGATTTCCGCAAGTTCGCGGAAAAAACTGATGGAATTTCCGGAGCGGACATTGAGCGGATTTCTCTGAAAGCTTTCAGCTTTGCCAGAGCGGCGGGTGAGAAAGAAGTTTCGGGGGCGGTGTTGGAAGAGGCGATTGCCGATTTTATTCCGAGCGCCAGCCAGAAAGACATTGATTTGATGACGCTGGTCGGCGTGCTGGAAAGTTCTTCGCGTCGTCTGATGCCGCCGCATATTAAGGAAATTGTTCACGGAATTTGCGAGCGTAAGCTGGTGAATAACTTGGATGGGATGATGGAACAAATTAAAGCTAGAAAAATTCTCTAACCCCAACACAACTCAAAAAGAAAGAAGAAAAAACATGGGCGGAGGCGGAAGTTATTACGATCGGGATGTGACGGATAAATCTTTGCGGACATCTAGGGGATTTACCACTGACGCGGCTAGCGCTATGTCTAGGAGCCGAATTGATTCCAAGTTGGCTACCAAAGATCGGAAGCTTTCCTGCAAGGGAAAGAGCGCGATTGCTTACGTTTTTGACGTGACGGGTTCAATGGGTGACTTGCCGATGATTATTTTTGATAAGATGCCGATGATCGCCGGTCAGTTGGTGATGAATCAGTACTTGAAGGATCCGATGATGAGTCTGGCGGCCGTCGGTGATGTTAATTCCGATGATGCGCCGCTCCAGGTTTGTGATTTTGCGGCCGCTCGTGAGATGGATGGCTGGTTGAAGCGCATTTTTGTGGAAAGAAACGGCGGCGGCCAGCACTATGAGTCTTACGAATTCATGGCCTACTACTACGCCTAT
>JBBTRE010000062.1:0-33808 GCA_038065375.1 Patescibacteria group bacterium
GGGATGACGTGAAATTTGCTCTCAGATTGGCGAGTTTGGGAGACTTTTATGTTAATGACGCGTTCGCGGTCTGCCACCGGAAAAATTCCTCGGTCACCCAGTTGCCGAAACTCCTGCCCAGCTACGCGGGATTATTGTTAGAAAAAGAAATCAAAACTTTATCCACAGCGATGAGCAATCCGAAGAAACCCCTACTGCTGATTTTCGGCGGTTCAAAAGTTGCCGATAAACTTCCGGTAATCAAAAATCTTCTTTCAAAAGCCGACAAAGTTTTGATTGGTAGTAGCGTTTTGAATGGTCCCGATCCGCTTCCCGAATCGGAGAAGTTGGTAAAGCCGATAGATTGGATGAAAAAAGATAATTTGGCGTTGGATATTGGCCCTTTAACAGCGGAGGCATACGTTAAGGAAATCAAAAAAGCCAAAACGATTATTTGGAACGGACCGGTGGGGAAATTTGAAGATAAAAGATATATAATCGGCTCAAGAATTCTGGCCAAAGCAGTTGCCGCGAGCAAAGCATTCTCAATTATCGGTGGCGGAGAGACAACGCAGTTGATTCTGAGTCTGGGTTTACGAAAAAAAATCAGTTTTCTTTCCACCGGCGGCGGAGCAATGCTGGAATTCCTAGCCGGAGAGGTACTACCAGGAATCAAGGTTTTGGAATGATAGGTTAGTCGCCGTGGGAAAGGGGGTGGGGAAACGGTAGTTTCCCCAATGCGGAGGCAGCTCGTCTATTGACGAGCGTTGGAACCGCTGGGGTCCAAAATATTTTGCTGTGCAAAATATTGGCGGCTGGAGCGATGTTGGAATTTTTAGCTGGGGTAAAGCTTCCAGGAATCGCGGTTTTGCGTTAAGCTACCCGATAGTTCATTGAGGGTACTCCGATGTTCCTGCTTTACGGGGCTATGTCTCTGGTGATGGGCGCTAGCGCTTGGTTTGTTGTTTATTTGGCTTATCAGAATTATCACAAGTCATCTGAATCCAGAAATATTTGCTTGGTGATCGGCGTGATAGCTTTCATTGTCGGTGGTTTCGCTACTGCCCTTGGATTGTTTTTCTTCACCGTTCCGATTTTAAGGATGATGCAATGATTTTTGTTGCGCAGATTGCTCTAGGGGTTCTAGCGCTAGGGCTGGCCTGGATGTTTTGGAAGATCATGAAAGCCCTTGGTGAAAAGTATGACCATCAGCCGGAAGTTAACTATAAAGCGCTCGTTTTGTGTTCGGCTCTGATGATGGGGATTTTAATTGCCGGTGGCGCCGGAGTAGTTCTGATCGTCGGAGCGGTAACTAACGCGCTTTGTTCATAAAGCGCGGTTTTTATTTGCAGAATTTCATCATTTAAAGATATAGTACTTTTATAGTGAAAAAGATTATTGTCTTCTATCATAAAGAGTGTTGGGATGGCTTTGGGGGAGCTTGGGCGGCCTGGAAAAAGCTGGGAGCAAGAGCCGACTATGTTGGTCTGGAACCGGGCAAAGCCCCGGAATTTGAAGTTAAAGGGAAAGAGGTTTATGTAATTGATTCGGCTTTTCCGGAAGAAACGGCTAGGAAGGTTTTGAAAAATAACGACAAGTTGGTTGTTTTAGACCATCATTTTTCCAACGGGGCGAGGGTTAAAATTTCTACCGAGAATGTTTATCAGATGAATCATTCCGGCGCGGTGATCGCTTGGAATTATTTTCATCCCAAGCGGGCGGTTCCGGTATTTTTGAAATATGTTGAAGATGCCGATATTTGGCGCTGGTCGCTACCGCATTCCAGGGCGATGGCGATGTTGCGGGAAGAATTGCCTTTTGATTTCAAAATTTGGAGTAAATGGGTAGCAGATTTTGAGAATCCGAAAAAGCGAAAGTCTTTTGCCGCGCAGGGTCAGCAGTTGCTGGATTATAGCGACGCCTTGCAAGATCGGGCGATTGAGAACGCTCAGGTTGTTGAATTTGAGGGGCATAAGTGTTTAGCGGTCAATTCGCCATTACTGCATTCCGATATTGGTCATAAATTAAGTAAATTGATGCCACCTTTCGGAGTCGTTTGGAGTGAAAAGTCTGATATCCGGGCCTTTTCTTTGCGCTCTAACGGAAAATTTGATGTCTCAAAATTGGCGCAAAAATATGGCGGCGGCGGGCATAAGGCGGCGGCCGGGTTTGCCATGAAGCTGAATGAGAAGTTGCCGTGGAAATTTACCCGTCCGTATGAAAAATAATTATTACGCCTATCTTTTGCGGAGCGGCGCTAGCGCGGTGGTGGATAATTGGAAAGATTGCGAGAAAAAAGTCTCCGGTGTTTATGGCGCGCGGTACAAGGGATTCGTTTCTAAGCAGGAGGCGGAAGTGTGGCTTGCGGGTGGGGCGCGCTACGAGTTTAAAAGTTTGAAGTTAAAAGTTAAAAAAGATAAAACGGTTCTGCAACCGGGGATTTATTTTGACGCCGGAACGGGCAGGGGGAAGGGGGTAGAGATCAGCGTTACCAACGAAAAAGGTGAAGACTTACTTCATATCGTCTTATCCAAAAAGGATATCAATAAATTCGGTAAGCATTCGGTCGGAAAGGGCGCGACGAATAATTACGGAGAGCTGTTGGCCTGTTTGTATGCGATGCAGACAGCGATGAAATCCGGAGTGAAGAAAGTGTTTGGTGATAGCCAGCTCGTTATCGCTTATTGGTCAAAGGGTTTTATTAAAAGAGATAAAGTCGCGGAAGAAACGGTGGAGCTGGCGGAAGTCGTTGCCGGTTTACGCGAAGAATTTGAAGAATGGGGAGGCCGGGTAATTCACATTTCCGGCGACAATAATCCGGCGGATTTGGGGTTTCATAAATAAAACGGCCCGCTAGGTGCGGGCCTTCTTTTTTGTTTGTATTTTTCTAATGATCCAAACTCCCAGAACGAGGAACCAAGCGGAGTAAAGGGTGGCGGCGCCACAGACTAGCGACCACCAACCAAGTCGATTCCAGGTAATTATCGCGCAGGAGATTCCGAGTGACCAAGCGCCTAAGCCGATTTCTCTGAATGAAATCTTGCTAGGCTGCAACCATTTTTCCTCCAGCCACTTTCTATGTTCGCTCTCCGACATCGCCATGATCGATCGTTCGGGGCTGATGCCGCCTTTGAGGATCGACCAGTACTTTTGGGAAAATGGCCAGAACCAGGCCAGTCCTCCTCCGCCGAATTCCGGAGTATCGTGTAGATAATGCCAGAAGACGCATAGCGTAGCAGTGGTTGACCAGAAGAATCCTCCGACCAGCCATCCGGTTACGGCAACGATCGGTAGAAGGAAGATCGGCCGATGCATCAGTGTTTGATGGTGATCGCCATTAGGTCTGTCTTGGATAAGGATCGGCCAGATGACATCAAAATCTGGAAGGAAGCCAAGTATCCCGCCGATCAGGTATGCCCAGAGGGGCAGTTCGATACCAAAGGCTAAAGCCATTATGGCTGTGATTAGCGTTCCGATTCCGAAGTCCATGAAAGCCGCCATGGCGTTGCCACACAGCTTCAGGAATTTTTCCACGAGCCGCCTCCTTTCTGGGGTTTCCGATGTGAAACTTCTGCTGGGATCTTATCATGAAATTAGTCAATCGTCAAATAATCAAAAACTCCCCGAAGGGAGTTTTTGATAGCCGGTGATCCGTAAGCCGGATTCTGTTTTAGGCAATAATTTATCTGGGTCCTTGATTACTCTCGGACTCAAGCGGTTCACTCTTGCGAGTACGACCTTGCACCCGATAAGGATTTAGCCGTTTCACTCTCGCTTTTTATCCCCATGGCGAGATTAGACCTTCTACGTTGGGATGGGGTCTTCCTTTGATTTCTCTCAGGACGTCACTGTTCGCACCTCTTTCAGCTTACGCTGAACGGCGGCGTTTAACCGATATTTTCTACTAGGTGTCCGGACTTTCCTCCCCGACCTAAATCAGGGTAATTGCTCGATCACCGGCTAAAGCCATTCTAGCACATTTTTTCATTATTGACAAGAGTAAGAGCGTAATGCTATAATAGACGGCAAGTACTTTTCCAATCCGCCATTTACCATCTTTAGAGAGGAGACAGGATGACCCCGGTTCATGTAGACAAGACTGTTCCTGACGCGCAGGGGAAGGTGGTGTTGATTAGAGTTTCACTGGAAGGATTCTGGGCGGAATTCCGCCGGGTGGCTGGTGGCAAACGAGATATGCGGTGCAATACCACCGGTCCTTCGTATCGCGGACAGCAGGTGAAAATTCCTGCTAGAATTTGGAGGCGCTTGACCAGTAAAGCGGCGGCGAGAATGTTTGAAGGAGAAAGCGCCGCGAAGCCGAAGCCGGCCGCGAGCGTTCCGGACAATCAGCCGGCTGTGGCTGAACCGGCTTCGGATAAACCGAAGCCGGGAGAGTTGCTCTAAGTTTATAGCTACCGGGCACACGAGTATCATGTGCCCGGTTTTTTGTTATAATGAAACGATGTCTAAGGTGGTAAAGAAAAAAGAGGGGGAGGAAAAGCCTAAAGAAGAAGTTAAAAACGATTCTCCGAAAGAGGGGAAGGTTGAGGCAAAAAACGTAGCCGAAAAAAAGAATGTGGAAAATAAGGGCGTATATTTTGTGAGCGTTACGAAGTCATTAAAAGACTTCCGAGGTTTGGTAAATAAGGTAATCAAGCTGGAGCACGATCAGATCCCCATCATTGATCTGGTGGACAATATAGTCGGCGACGCTTCGGTTTCCCGTGCCTCTGATATTCATATAGATCCGGCGGAGAAGAAAGTGGTGATAAGATTCCGGGTGGACGGCGTGCTACATGATATCTACGAGCTTCCCAAAGAGATCCAGTCTGAAGTAATCACTCGCATCAAGGTTTTGTCCGGACTACGCACCGATGAACATCGGGCGGCGCAAGACGGTCGTTTTCGGCTAAACATTGAGGGTTTGAATGTGGACGTCCGTGTTTCCATCGCCCCGACTTATTATGGTGAAAATGGGGTTTTGCGGTTACTTTCTGAAAAAGGGGAGGCCTACACGCTGGAGGCGATGGGATTTCGAGGCCGAGATTTAGAAATCGTGACGCGCAATATGCATAAGCCCTATGGCATGATTCTTGCCACCGGACCGACCGGTTCCGGTAAAACTACAACTTTGTATACGATATTGAAAATGTTAAGCACTAAAGAAGTCGCGATTATTACGATTGAAGACCCGGTAGAGTATGCCATTGAAGGAATTGAGCAGATCCAGGTTAATCCACGTACCGGCCTGACTTTCGCCGACGGTCTGCGCTCCATTTTGAGGCAAGATCCGAATATTGTGATGGTCGGTGAGATTCGCGACCAAGAGGCCGCCGGGATTGCCGTGAATGCCGCTTTGACCGGGCATTTACTGCTTTCAACAATCCACACTAACGATGCGCCAACAACTCTACCGCGTCTTTTGGATATGGGCATTGAGCCGTTCCTTATTGCCTCTACTGTAAACATTGCCATCGGCCAGCGATTGGTGCGCAAGTTGTGCGATAAATGCAAAACGAAAAAAGATATCAGCCCTGAAGAATTGAAAAGTTTGGCGAGGGCGATACCGGAGAAATTATTGGCCGGGCATAAGACTTTCTATTATGGAGCCGGATGCGACAATTGTGATAAAAGCGGCTACAAAGGACGCATCGGTATTTATGAGGTTTTGGAGATGGACGATGAATTGCGCTCGGCTTTGTTGCGTAACGCCGACTCCAGTGAAATAAAAAGGATCGCCATGAAAAATGGGATGACCACCATGACCGAGGATGGTTTTCTGAAGGCCTTGGATGGGTTGACAACTATTGAGGAAATTCTGCGGGTTACCCACGAATAAGCGCTCGGTTAAACTCCTGAGCAACCGGATGTCGTTCGGCTCCAACGGCCGAACGCACCACTAGGCGCTCAGCGGTTTGTCGTTCGGTATAACGAACGAACCAAGCCAAACCGCCTCCGCGACTTTGCTCACGGAGTTTAACCTCACTCAGTTTGGCGGATTAGAAGCGGATTAGAATTTGAAAAAGGTATAATAAGGGTAATGAAACTGGGAGAGAAAATTGCCGCTTTTTTTGGCAGGATTAACAATATTACTCTGCGGGTTCCTTTGCAGGAACAGGCAATCTTCGTGCGCCATCTGGCAGTTACCGCTAAGGCGGGTTTGCCGTTACTGGAGAGTTTGAGAATTATTGCGAAGGAGACACGTTCCGGTTCTTTGAAGAAGATTGTGAATCAACTGATTAATGATGTTAGTAACGGGCAGTTTTTGTCGGCTAGCTTGGATAAATTCCGCAATGTTTTCGGTAATCTTTTCGTGAATATCGTACGGGTAGGCGAATCGGCGGGAATTTTGCCGGAAAATCTAAACTACCTCGCCGAGGAGTTGAAGAAGAAGAGAGAATTGAAACGCAAAGTTGTCGGCGCCTTGGTTTATCCGGCGGTCGTAGTGGTGGCGACTTTCGGTATAGTCGGCCTGCTGACGGTTTTTATTTTTCCGAAGATCTTGCCGGTTTTCTCTAGTTTAAAAGTTAAATTGCCGCTATCTACCAGAATCTTAATTTGGTTAAGCAACGCGCTGACTAATTATGGCGGGTATATCGCCCTTGGAGCTGTGGCGCTGATAATTCTGTTATTTATTCTTACGCGTATTAAGAAAATTAAATATTTGGCTCATCGCTTCGTGTTAGCGCTTCCCATTTTCGGAACAATGGCCAAAGCCATAAACCTATCAAATTTTTGCCGGACTTTGGGTCTAACATTAAAGAGCGGAGTGCAAGTAGTGGAAGCAATCAATATCACTTCCGAATCTTTGTCTAATTTGGTTTACAAAAAGAAACTAATGGAGCTTTCCGAAGAAATCCGCAGAGGAGAGGCGCTTTCACCATATTTCACGAAGCATCGTCATCTTTTCCCGCCGATTCTTTCTCAAATGGTGGCGGTAGGCGAGAGTTCCGGAAATTTGAGTGACACCCTTCTTTATCTGGCGGAATTTTATGAAGGGGAGGTGACTGACGCCACCACTAATCTTTCCAATGTTCTGGAGCCTATTTTGATGGTGACAATGGGCATTGTGGTGGGTTTTGTGGCGATTTCAATTATCACGCCGATCTATGAGATTACCCAAAGTGTTGGACATTAAGAAGTATTCCTCAGGAATCACGCTAATTGAGATTCTTATCGTCCTGGGGATAGCCGCTCTTTTATTGGGGGCTGGGGCGCCGGTAGCCTACAATTTTTATTATCAGGCGCAATTTGAATCAGAGTACAGTCTATTATTCTCTACTCTCCAGCAAGCCAGAAATTTGTCGTTGGTAAATCATAATAAGTCAGCGCATGGAGTTTATTTGGAGTCGGAGACGTTTATTACTTTTCAGGGTTCAAGTTTCGCGGCGCGGACTGCCAGCCAGGATCGGGAATTTCCCCGCGCTACTCAGGTGACGATTTCCGGTCCCGCGGAGATAGTCTTTGCAGCCCTTAGTGGCGAAACCTCTTCCAGCACTTTTTCCGTCAGCAACGGAGATCGTAACCGAGACATCTTTGTAAACGCGGAAGGATTAGTCTATGAACCTAACTACTAAAAAAATAAATCAGGACGGTCAGAGTGTGATTGAAATTGTTGTCGCTCTGGGAATTTTCGCTGTCTCACTGGCCGCTAGTTTTCAATTATTTTTTGGCGGACAAACTCTTTCCGAGGATAGTCTTAATGCCGAGCTGGCGATTAATTATACTCAAGAGGGGATAGAAGCAACGCGCACAATTCGTGATCGCAATTGGGCGGAATTAACCAGCGGAGACCATGGCCTGATTTTTAATGGTTATGAATGGATGTTTGGTTCTTCCAGCGTTTCTGACAGTAAAGATATTTTTACCAGAATTGTTTCTATTTATTCGGAAAGTGAAAATGAGCGCATCGCGACCACCACGGTCACCTGGGCAACGGACGGTCGTTCTCAACTAGTAGAACTGGTTGAGAAATTAACTAATTGGGAATACCCGCTATCGAGCAGTTGTAAAACTTATCCTTTGAGTGGGAATTGGTCGGCCCCGCAAACCATCGGCACCGGTGATCTGGGGGCCGGTAACGAGGGAACCGATATTGTAGTGCAGCTGCCTTATGTGTTTATGAGTGGGAAAGCTTCTTCTTCCAGCAAGCCGGATATTTTTGTGTTTAATGTTTCTACCCCGACTTTGCCTGTGCTGGTTGCTTCATTGGATATCGGATCCGGCGGGATTAACTCTCTTCACGTCAGCGGTAACTATCTTTACGCCGCTTCTCCAAATGACAGCAAAGAGCTGATTATCTTTAATATCAGCTCCCCGGTCAGTATTAGCGAGGTCGGCTATCTTGATTTGTCGGGTTCCTCGGATGCTTTAAGTGTTGTAGTTTTCGGCAACACGGCGGCAGTTGGCCGGACCGATTCAGCAAGCTCCGAGATAGCATTTATTAATATTGCCAATCCCGCCAGTCCGTCGGTTATGAGTCAGATTACTACCGGGGGATCTGTTTATGATTTCGCGGCATCATCGGACCGGTTGTTCGCGGTCAGTAAGCAATCTGATGACGATATCTTTGTTTTTGATATTTCCGAAACCGCCAACCCAATTTCCATAGCTAATTATGATATCCCCGGATCAACGGAAGATTTGAGTATCTACCTGCATTATAAGGGTGGCAATCGGAATTTATTGGTTGGTAATGAAGAAAATGAATTAGTCGTATTAGGGGCTACCACGACGAGCGCGATGTACGCGCGAGATCGGATTGATGTTGGGGGAGATGTAAACGATATAGTTTGCGCGGTTGGCGATCTCGCGTTCTTGGCGACATCATATAGCACCAAAGAGTTTATAATTGTTAACATTGCTAACCCGGATAACATCGTTGAATATGCCTCGTTAAATTATCCGCAACAGGGGACCGGCATTGATTTCGCGGAAAATATGGTTTTTATGTCGGTACGCAGTAATGACGCGTTACGGATTATCACCTCACAATAAGCTTTTGAATTATGAATGATGAATTACGAGTAAAAAAAGCGGCGAGTGAGCGGGGGTTTACGTTGATTGAGACCCTGATTTACTCGGCCTTGACGACCTTTATTTTAACCTTCGCCATCCTAACGGCCTATCAATTTATTCAGAGCAGTGATCGGTTGCGTTATCAGCGTGAATTGGCGGAAAGTAAAAAGTTTCTAGAACAAAAAATTAATTGGGCTTTGCAAAATATCTCCGCGATTAATTCGCCGACCGCCAACGCCACCTCCACATCTTTATCAATTGATAAATTGAGTTACGCGAATAACCCGGTGGTGGTTGATACTTCTGATTGGATCGCGAGGATTAAGAAAGGGGCCGGATCAGCTATTCCGATCACCGGAGATTACGTGTCGGTTCAAAATCTTTTATTTCATCAGTTTGATTTTTCCGGTCGTCCCGCGATTAAAGTGAGTGGTACCTTATTCAATGGTTATAGCTCAACTACCGTGGATTTGGATTTTCTTGTCTTAACTAGATGAAGAACCAAAAGTCTTATAAATCACAAAGCGGATACCTCGCGATCACTATGTCTATTGTGGTGACATTCTTTTTGTTGGTGCTCGCTATTTCTCTGGGTTCATCCAATCTATTTACCCGGGGTAACGTGACGGATTTTTATTCTAAGCAGTTCAGCTATTTTATCGCCCGCTCTTGCTTGAATCACGCCTTATTGCAATTAGCCGATGTTTCTACATATACCGGCAATGAAACTATCTATATTTCGGATCAAACCTGCACCCTGTTGACCATCACGACCGACGCGTCAAACACTATTATCCGGGCAGAGGCGCTGGTTAACAGCGCGGCAACGAATTTGCGGCTTACAGTCAACACCCAGACTTTATCCACAGTTTCCCTTGAAGAGGTAGCTAGTTTCTAGCGTATTTTGCTATAATTAATGAAGGTTAGTTTTTATCAGCAAACTCAAAGGTCGGTGTTTCCATTCAAAGATATATTATGAAGAAAAATTCTGGTTTTACTTTAATTGAGCTGTTGGTTGTTATTGGCATTATCGCTATTTTGGCGGGTATCGTCATCGTGGCTTTAAACCCGGCTCGTCAGTTCGCTCAAGCCCGCAACACACAGCGTAGCGCTAACGTGAACGCGATCTTGAACGCAGTCAGCCAGCGACAGGCGGATAACCGCGGCGTTTGGGCTACTTCAGGCGATTGCGCGGCTTTGCCGACAGGCACCAGCACGATTAGCACGGCCGGCGGCTCCTCTACCTATAGTTTGGTTGAGTGCGTTGTCCCGACCTTTATTGCTGCCTTGCCGTATGATCCTTCGGGCGGTAGCTACACCAGCGATTCTAACTATGATACTGGTTATGAAATCGTTAATTCCGGCGGCCGGGTTACGATCAATGCCAAGTACGCAGAAACCATTGCCGGTTCCGCTTCCAGCACGATTTCCGCGACTCGTTAGTAGTAAATAAAAACTCCCCAATTGTGTATGGGGAGTTTTTATTTCTAAAAATATTTAGGGCTTAAGCCAATGTTTCAGGATTACCGCTACCGCTTTCAATCCATCAGTCCAGTGGATTTTCTTACCCTGGGCATAATCCCGTCCGTAATAGGAGATGCCAACCTCATAAAAACGCCATCCTTTTTGAGCGAGTTTGATTGTTACTTCCGGCTCAAAACCGAAGTCGGTTTCTTCCAAAGTGATGGAATCAAGCGCCTCTTTCCGGAAGGCCTTATAGCAAGTTTCCATATCGGTCAGGTTCAGATTAGTGGCAACGTTGGTCAACAGAGTCAAAAACCGGTTGCCTACGTAATGCCAGAAAAACATCACCCGGTGCGGGTCAGAACCGATAAAACGTGAGCCATAGACCACATCGGCTTGGCCGGTTTCAATCGGACGGAGTAGGCGCTCATATTCTTCCGGGTCGTATTCTAAGTCGGCATCTTGAATCAAAATTACCTCTTGGGTGGCGTTTTTGATGCCGGTGTGGATTGCGGCGCCTTTGCCGGAATTTTTTTCGTGCCGGATAATTTTAACGTTCTTGGCCTGATAAGTTTTCAGAAATTCCTCGGTCCCGTCGTAAGACGCGTCATCCACAATAATAATTTCCGCCGGCTTTTGTTTTTGCACCTTATCCAAAATCAAAGGCAAGGTGGCCTTTTCATTGAAAACCGGAATTATAACGGAAAATTTTATCATAGTACCTTAAACACCGCGTCGAAATCTGTTTCAAAAGCCATCTTGAATTCAGAGGCGCCGCTTAGATAATCAAACACTTTTGGATTGCGAGTCTTCTCCACCAAAATATACGACGCATTGAAGTCTTTTTTCAAGACCCGGGGCGTCGGCTCAACTTCTTCGGCGGTGCATCTTAGATGTCCGCAAGTATGGGTAGTGCCGGCGTCAATCGCCAAAAAGTGGGTTTTCCAATAAAGCGCCGGATTGTAGGCGTACTCAAAAATCGGATCCATTCCGTTAATAAAGTAATTGTGCTGATTCCAGTAGAAAAGTTGAGCGAAGCGATCCCAGTGAATATTGAAAACTATTTCTTCCGGTTGAGTATTTTGGTTTAGCCATTGCCCAACTTCTTTATAGCGATTAATGCTGAAGGTGGTCGCCTGGTAGGAATCAAAGCGGTACATCGTTTTGAATGGCATATAAGCCAGTACGATAAAAGCGATGATCATTAGGACGTAGTGATACCAGTCCAGTTTAATGATTAGGGATTTAATGTGCGTGAAAACCAAGCCGACAAAGATAATCGCGAAAGCGACGAAGATTTCATTTGATCTCCGGGCCACGCCGAAGGTCAGCAAAAAGAAGACTCCGGCTAAGGCCAGACTGGAAATGACTGGAGATTTTAACTCTGGCGACATGGATTTCCAACGCTTTTGCCAGACCAGCCACAAAATAAACCCTGCTCCCATCAGCACCAGGGTGGTGATAGGGATCAGCTGGTCAACAAAATTTTCCCAAACAAACGGCATCAACTCCCGGCCGAAGCGAATCGGTAGTTCACTCTGTTTTTCAAAAAGCAGTTTCACCACCTGGATATAAGCCAAGCGCGCCGCGCCTAGCGGGTTAGGGTGGAGAAGAAGACCGGTCAATAAGCCAAGTCCGGCGGCGATATATTTCCGGACGGCAACATCCTGCTGATGCATGAATTCCGCCGTGGAAATGATCGCGATGATTAAAATTGCCATCCAGCTTAAAGAAAGATGAATCCAGGAAACTGCCGCCGCCAGAAGAAAGATTATAAACTTTGATCTGGAAGTCTCTTTTGTAACCAGATAGGCGAAAAGAAGCGCGCTTAAACCCAAAGAAAAAGGATGCGGGCGGAGCATAGTCAGGCGATAGAGGAGATCAGCGGAGGCCAGCAAAAAGATGGTTAGCCAAAGCATCGGCCATCTGATTTTCAATTTGAGCAGGGCGAGAAAGAATAGTCCGGAGGCCGCCATGGTCGTCAGTAACGCGCCGACTTTAACCCCTTGAGCTAGATCGGTAAAAAAAGTCAGAGGCAAAATTAAAATGTGGAAGCCGTACCAGAGATCGGCCGCGTAGAGATTGATGACGGAGTATTGCACCCAGGGGAAAGAAGTCTGGAAAATTCCGGTGGTCTGATAAATCCAGGCGTGGCGGATGTGGTAGAAGCTATCAACGTCGGTAAAGTTCACCACTCGCCCATGGATAAAAAGAGCGAAGCTGACAATCAAAACCACGGGCATCAACCAAATAATAATTTTCCGGAACTCTGTATTCATTTCAATTGCAAAAAAGGGTGTTTGGGCACCACCCTATTATTTTATTAGATAAATGACTTCATTGATAGACTCAAAACCCTTTTCAAATTTTGGGCTGACTTTCAGGTATTGATTGAGCTTGGGATTCTGGATTTTATCCAGCAAAAGATATTTTGCCCGGAAGTCATTTTTGAGGGCGGCGTAGGTGTCTTCAAGTTGGTCTTTAGTACAGGCGTCATACTTGCAGGTAAATTCGGCAGTCAGATTAGCGGAAAGATAGTGGAATTTCCAATACAACTCCGGGTTATGCCGGTATTGGAAAATAGGGTCCAGACCGCCGATGTAATAGTTTTGGCGGTTCCAGAAGAATAAAGGCGAAAAATGGCTCCAGTGGACATTGAATACAATTTCGCCCGGTTGAGAGTGATTTTTTAGCCAGAGAGCCGCTTCTTTCAGCAAATCCGGCCGGTAGACGTGGTTTGTAAGGCTATTATGGGTTTTATACATTGAATAAGGAGTTAAAAAGCAAAAAGTTAAAAGTAGAATGTAAAAGGTAAAACTTCTGATTGCTTTCGTGGTGTGGTAGTTAGCGGATCGGAGAATTTCCGTGAAGGCCACGCCGATCGGCAGGAGTCCGAAAGCAATCCAGAAATCGTAAGCGCGGCGGGCGACGGCGATACTTAGCAGAAAAAAAACAACGGAAAGGAAGCTTCCAGCCAGAGCCATGATTTTATTTTCGGGCAATATAATGGTTTTCCTATTGGCGATCAGCCAACAAACGGCCAGTATGCCAATTAGCCAAATAATCAGGAATACTGAGAAGTTTTTCGCGAGCACGTTCGCGGAAAGGGGGAAATTTTCAATTCCAAAAAGCAGTGGCAGACCGCTCTGTTTTTCCACAATTTGCTGGACTACCTGGATATAAAAAAGTTTGGCGGCTCCGAGAAAATTTGGACGGGCCAGCCAACCCAAGAGCCCTCCGGTTAACACGGCCGCCAGATTTACTGGAACAAATTTTTTCTGAGTGATCAGTTGGAAAATCGCCATTGTTCCCCAGACGGCTAAGATCATCCAGGCGAAGTTCAGGTGGATCCAGGAAATAAGAAACGCCGTTAGTAGAATCTGCCACCGTTTACCTCGGACCAGAAAGGAGATCAGCAGTAGCCCGAGGCCGATGGTAATCGTCTGCGGGCGGATCATTAACAATTGCGCCATCACGTTTGGAGCGGAGAAAAACATCAAAAACGGCCAGATGACCGGCCATTTCCACTGATGCCGCTTGGCAATGAAAAAAGCCGCGAAGAGCGTGAAAGCCGTCATCAAAACCCCGGCGATTTTAAGAGCCAGAGTGGAATTGGTCAGCCAAGCCAGGGGAGTCAATAAAATACTGAAGCCAAACCAGAGCGATGAGGAGTTGTCTTTGATGACGGAGAATTGAGTCCAGGGAAAGGAAGTTTCGGAGATCCCTTGTTCCAGCATCAGCTTGGCTTTGCCTAAATAAAAAAAGCTATCCAAGTCGGCAAAATTGGGATAGCCGAAGTGGAATAAGCACGCGACTAACAAAAAAAGGCCGGCAAAGAGGAGATACGGTTTCACTCTCAAATTATAGTATATGCATAATGAATAAGACACGCGAACCTGCCTGCCGGCAGGCAGGTCTACGAATTCTTGCGTTATTTCAATATTTATATTATTATCATTGCGGCTTGTCCCTTACATAATTTATGCGAGGGATACATTGAAAGGATAAAGAAATGGACGGCGGGAAAGTATTCGGCGGCGTGGCGGCGGCAGTGCTGATTTTGGCGGCGATTTGTGGAATTGTCTGGGCGGTCGGTTCGGCGAATCCGGAAACCGGCGGTGGTTATGTCGGGTATCTGACTCGAGGAGCGGTTTTCGGTAAGACGGAATTCGTCGGTTTGCAGACCGGGCCGACTTCGCCCGGCCGAGGATGGCTGCTGCAGGTGGTTAACGTCAGTGTTACCCCATATACCGAGACCGAGGAATTCAGCGGTACGGACAGCGTTCTTTCAAAAGACAATCTGAAGATCAGCTTCCGTCTGCATATGGTCTGGCGGGTTCACCCGGAGCGAGTGAAGTTATTTATTGAACAATACAGCACTTTGCATGAAGGGCAGGATCCGAATAAGGTAGTTGAAGTGGCTTACAATAGTTTCTTGCGTGAGCCGTTGAGGACTATGGGCCGTGACTCCATTCAGAAGTTCGGTGGACTGGACATTAAAGAAAATATTATCTCAATCGGCTCCACGATTCAGAAGCAGGCTCAGGAGCTGACTAAGGATACTCCGTTTGAGGTGCAGTCGGTGGTGGTGGGCAATATTCAGTATCCGGATGTTGTCACCAACGCGGTTTCTGAAAAAATGGCGATGACGCAGAAGCTTGAGCAGATGAAGACCGAGCTTCAGATTGAGGAGATGAAGAAACAGAGGCGAGTGATTGAAGCGCAGGGTATCGCCGCGGCCATGGATATCATTAATTCCAAGTTGTCGCCGATGTATCTTCAGCATGAGGCGATTGAAGCCCAGAAGGCGATGGTCGGTTCAGCGAATCATACGACGATTTATATTCCCGTAGGTCCGATGGGAGTTCCGATTATCGGAACGATGGACATTGACGGAGCCAAGGAAGACAAGAAGCAGAGTGAAAGTCCTAAATAAAATTTCAGCTCCGACGTAACCCGTCGGAGTTTTTTATTATTTGTTATAATAAAGCAATGCAAAAAGTAATTGAGGATTTCCCAAAACAATTTTCTTGGGAGCCGAAAATAGAAAACGAGGATCAACTGCAAAAGTATTCCAAATTTATTGTTGCCGGCATGGGCGGTTCCAGTTTGGCGGCGGATTTATTGAAAGTTTACGATCCGATTTTAGATCTGGTTGTTCATCGAGACTATGGATTGCCGGAGGTTGCTGATGTTGATTTAGATCGGACTTTATTAATCGCCAGCTCCTATTCTGGCAACACCGAAGAAACCTTGAGCGCTTTGGATACCGCCATTGAGTTTGGCGTGGCGGTGGTAATAATATCTACCGGCGGGAAATTATTGGCTAAAGCCAAAGAGCTGGGACTACCTTATGTTCAGCTTCCCGAGACCGGTATTCAGCCGAGGATGGCCACTGGGTTCAGTATCAAGGCGCTATTGGCCGTTTTGGGTATGGAGGAGGCGGCGCGGGAGATTTCTCTACTCGCTAAATCTTTAGATATGAAGGCGGCCCAAAAAGACGGTGAGCAGTTAGCGAAGAAACTGGTCGGTAAAGTTCCGGTAATTTACGCCTCCCGGCCGAATTTTCCGATTGCCTACAATTGGAAGATAAAATTCAACGAGACTGGAAAGATCCCCGCTTTCGCCAACTATTTTCCGGAATTAAACCACAACGAAATGACCGGATTTGATTTCGTTCCGGCTTCCGAAAAAATCTCTCAAAATTTTCATTTCATTTTTTTGTTGGATTCCGAGGATCACCCCCGCCATCAGAAACGCATGGAAGTGACGGCTCGGTTGTATGAGAAAAAAGGGTTGGCAGTGGAGCGGTTGATGCTCAAAGGCGGGGGAATGTGGGAGAAGATTTTCTCTAATACTCTCATCGCCGATTGGGCCGCTTATGGCATTGCCAAAGCCAACAACGCCGATCCCGAAAACGTTCCGATGATTGAAGAGTTTAAGAAACTGATTTTGTAGGATTTTTGTACGAATTACGAATAAAACACGAATTAGGCGAATAAGGAGGTTCGATTTCTGAAAATAAAAAGTCCCAGTTAAGAAACTGGGACTTCGCTTAATCAACACTGGGAATGAAAATGACAGCCGTCGCTGTGGTCATTCCTGCCTGTGCACGTTTCACCACACCGATCACATTTATAGGTATATACTTCAATGCAGCAATTTTGCTGCGAACTGAGCTTCTTACCGTCCCACTGGTAGCTAACGTGGTGGAACAGTTCGCAATATTGCTGTCTTGAGATTTTTACTTTATTGAAAAATAGATAACCACACCTATCGCATTTTCTTTCTTCTTTATGCAGTAGGCCACAGCTCTGGCATTTGAAAGCAGTCAGTTTGCCATTCATTGTCTTCTCCGGCATAACGTCTCCTTTCAATTTCCTGACTAAATACTCGCATGGTTTTATGATGGGAATCAAGGTTTCGTTTTTGGCCAGGCGGCCCAACAGCGAGAATAGTTCTCATAGCGGCATTGCTCGGAGGCCCTACCTGTCGGTAAGCAGGTCGGATGCAGTTTCAGCAGGTTTTTAGTTTATTATTTTCTCAACTTCTACTATCGTACGGTCGTACAATAGTAGAAGTTGAGTTTTGAAACTTTGTGGTTAAATGCGGATCTGATTTCCGGGAATAAAATTAGGCCTTCGGTTTCCGAGCGCCTTCCTGATACGGGGCGTGGCTCGGTTCGCTTCCCAGCAATTAAAGCAAAATTCAAAACGCTACCCCAAAAGGAGTAACGTTTTGAATTGTGATCTCAATGGGAATCGAACCCATGTTTCCGCCGTGAGAGGGCAGCGTCCTAGCCGCTAGACGATGAGACCTTGTGCTAACTTCGAGAAAATTATAGCATTTTCTTAGCTTATTTCAAGTCTGGAAAAGGAGAAGGTGATGACTCGTTTTTTGAGGTGGCTGGAGACTCCTGCCGTTTCCATTCGTGAAGTTCTTGGTTTATCTCTCAAGGCGCTCTTCCTGTTGGTTTTGTGGGGAACAATTATGTTTTGCGTGGTCTGGTTTTTTGTCCGGCCGCATTGCCCGCCGGGAACCGCCTCGCTGGAACAGAATGTTGAGATGTTTCTGAGCAACTTCACCGAAGAATTCTTCTTCCGGACCTTGTGGCTCGCTCTGGCAGTAATGTTTGTTGGCCGGAGCCGGGTAGTCTGGTTGGCGCTTCTGCTGACTTTTACCGGATCTCTAGTTTGGGGTTATGAACACCGTGTAGCATTTTTAGAGATCACCACCCCAAACTTGGCGACGACGCTAGCGTTATGCTGGCATGGCGTTTTGGGATTAATTTTCAATACCCTTGCCATCAAATGCGCCACCAAAGAAGACCTTTTGCAGTTGAAACCGTTGGGAATCTGCACGCTAGTTCACTTCAGCTACAATCTGGCAATCATCCCAATCGCTAAGGTAATTATCAGTTTTTAAGCTATTTCGATGCTGCGTATTGACACGCGGCATTTTTTTTGCTATACTACCCAAGTTATATGCTTAAGAACATCACAAAGCATCAAGAAGTGACCCAGATCCTGAACGCGGGTGGAGTTATCATTTTTCCGACCGAAACCCTCTATGGGTTGGGTTGCGACGCCACTAATCCGCAGGCATTGCTGAAGATTTACCAAATTAAGAACCGGGCGATCGGCAAGGCCTTTCCGATTCTGGTTAAGGATTTCAAGATGCTGACTGAATACGCGCATTTCACCCCGGATCAAAAGCGGGCGATGCAAAAAACAAAACAGCCGACCACTTTCATTTTGAAAGCCAAAAATCTTTCTCCGCTGGCCGCCATGAGACACACGGGAGCTTTCAGGATCGCTAAAAGCTCTTGGATGAAGAAATTATTCCAGCATTTTGATAAGCCGATTGTGGCGACCAGCGCCAATGTCGCCGGAAAAGATCCGTTGCGTGATCCGGCGGACTATAAAGAGATGTTTAAGAAAGCTGCCGAGATGATTGACACGGTAATTCACGCTGGAATCAATAAGAAAACCAAGGGATCTAAGATTGTGGATCTGACCAAAAAGCCATACAAAGTTGTGCGGGCATAATGGAGTTTGAAATTCTAAAGAAATCAAAAAAGACCCGGGCTCGCCTGGGTCTTATCAAAACAAAGCACGGCGTGATTCATACGCCGGCTTTTGTTCCGGTGGCTACCCAAGCGGCCATAAAAGGACTAACCACCGACCAGCTGAAAATGATTGGTTTTGAATCACTGCTCTCCAATACCTATCATTTATATCTTCGGCCGGGTGATGGTTTGGTGAAAAAAATGGGTGGTTTACACAAGTTTATGAATTGGGATCGTCCAATTTGGACTGACAGCGGCGGTTTCCAGGTCTTTAGTTTGGGAGCGGCGATTGAACATGGCGTCGGTAAGATTGCCAATATCTTTCCGTCCGAAGGGGAGCAGGAGCATACGATTACAGGCAAGAAGGAAACATTCACAAAAATTAGTGAGGAAGGGGTGGAGTTTAAATCTCACCTTGATGGTTCTAAACATTTTCTGACTCCGGAGAAATCCATTAAAATTCAGGAAAATTTAGGCGCGGATATGATTTTCGCTTTTGATGAATGCACTTCGCCGTTGCACGACAAGGAATATACCAGGAATTCCATGGAGCGCACTCATCGTTGGGCTAAACGTTGCCTGGCGGCCTTCCGGCCTAATTTAAAAAATAAAAATGAAAAATTAAAAATTGCGGAGCAGGCGCTGTTTGGTATCGTTCAGGGTGGCGCTTATAAAGATTTGCGTTTAAAGAGCGCGAAAACTATCGGTAAGATGGGATTTGATGGATTTGGTATCGGAGGTTCTTTGGGAAAATCAAAGGCGGATATGTATAAAGTTTTGGATTGGACGATTCCGCTTCTTCCGGAGAAAAAGCCGCGGCATCTTTTGGGTATCGGTTCCGAGGAAGATATTTGGGAAGCGGTGAAAAGGGGAGTGGACACTTTTGATTGCGTGGCGCCGACTCGTTTGGGACGTAATGGTGGGGCGTTGTTGCCTGGTGGCAAACGGCTTAGTCTGCGTAACGCCGATTGCAAAGATGATAAATCACCGGTCAACAAAAAATGCGGCTGCCATGTTTGCAGGAATTATTCCCGCGCATATTTAAACCATTTATTCCGGGCTAACGAAATGCTTGGCCCAATTTTACTGACGATGCACAATTTATCTTTTATGGAGGAATTGTTGCGGAGTGTCCGAGAAAGAATTGCGAAAGAAGCGTAAAATACCTGCTTTTTACGAGTTTTTTATTCGGTGCCGCGGAGGATGTTTTGTGCTAAAATTTATAAATGGCATCCCCTGCGAAGCACAATATAAAAATAAAATGGTCACCAAATTTTGCATACGCAATTGGACTAATTACTTCGGATGGTTCTCTGCATAAGGACGGTAGGCATATATCGTTTAAGTCGGCCGAATATGAACTTATTGAAAATTTTAAAATTTCTACTAACTCAGAAAATAAGGTTGTGTTAACCGCGCGCGGCGGCGAAAAAGTCAAAAGGTATTATCAAGTGCAATTTAGCGACGTCGTGTTTCATGGGTTCTTGAATTCTATTGGTATAACTCCCAATAAATCGAAAACAATAAAGCATGTGAATGTTCCCGACAAATTCTTCCCGGATTTTTTAAGGGGATTATTCGATGGAGATGGCACCTTCTATTCCTTCTGGGACAAACGATGGCCCAATAGTTTTGGTTTTCAGTTATCGTTTGCTTCGGCCAGTTTTGATTTTGTTGCTTGGCTAAAGCAGAAATTAACGGATCTGTATAATGTGAAGGGCTTTATATGTAAGGGCGCTGGCGTGTTCAATTTGCGATATGTGAAAGGAGATAGCAAAGAACTTTCTGACGTAATGTATTATCAAGAAAGAGCGTTGTATCTCAAGAGAAAATATGATAAAATCAAGCAGATCATAGGGTTTGATACGAATCTAAGGCATAGCAATGCCGCGGTAGCTCAGTAGTAGAGCAGACGCCTGAAGAGCGTCGTGTCGGGTGTGCGATTCACCCCCGCGGCACACAATAAAGACTTCGCTCCCAAAGCGGAGATTTTTATTTCTAATGAAAGTGTCTTGCTATGTACTTCTGAGGATTGCTTGAGGTTTTGCCAGCCAAGTAAAATGAAAGTATAATTGGTAATTAGAACTTTACTAATTTAGAAAAGGGATTGCTTGAAGAAGGAAAAAGAGAAGCCGACCAAAGAAATGTTCACCAGTGTTAAAAAACGGGACGGCAAAGTTGTCCCATTTGATTCCAACCGCATTACCAGCGCTGTTTTTAAGGCGTTGAGCGCCACTAAAGAGGGAAATGAGAAGGATGCCGAGCGAGTTGCCGATAGAGTGATGAAAGTTTTGCGGAAAGAGCATTCTGCTAAGGATATTTTGGATATTGAAACCATCCAGAACGTAGTGGAAGAGACTCTAATGATCATGGATTACACGAAAACCGCCAAGGCCTACATTATTTACCGTAAAGACCGGGCGCAGGTTCGGGAAAAAACCAGAGAAGTTCCGGAACGGGTGAAAAAATTGGTGGCGGACAGCAAGAAATATTTCCGTAATCCGCTCGGCGAGTTCATTTTCTATCGCAGCTATTCCCGTTGGATTGAAGAAGAGAATCGCCGGGAAACTTGGATTGAAGCCATTGATCGTTATATGGCTTTCATGAAAGAAAACCTGAAGAAAAAACTGACTGATAAAGAATACGGTGAAATTCGCGAAGCGGTGCTGAATATGCGGGTGATGCCGTCAATGCGTCTCTTGTGGGCTGCCGGATCGGCCGCGCGCGCTTCAAATGTTTGCGGTTACAATTGCTCGTTTATCGCCATTTCCGAACTTCGGGATTTCGCGGAGATTATGTATCTCTCCATGTGCGGCACCGGTGTTGGTTTTTCCGTGGAATACGAGAATGTGGACAAATTGCCGAGGATTGAGAAACAGACCGGAGCGCCGAAGGAAAAGATTGTGGTTGAAGACAGCAAGGAAGGTTGGGCGGATGCTTTCGCGGACGCGATGGAGCATTGGTTTGCCGGCAAGGACACGGAGGTGGATTATTCCAAACTCCGGCCGATGGGCGCGCGTTTGCACACCATGGGCGGACGCAGTTCCGGTCCGGCTCCGCTGAAAGCGTTGATGGAATTCGCCCGCGACAAAGTTTTGGCCCGTCAGGGTCGACGCCTGAAGACGATTGATGTTCACGATATTGCCTGCAAAGTAGGGGAAATCGTGGAAATGGGCGGTGTCCGGCGTAGCGCTATGCTTTCGCTTTCCAGCTTGGATGACGTGGAAATGCGGACTGCTAAGTGGGGCGAATTCTGGAATCAGGGGCAGGGTCAGCGTCATATGGCCAATAATTCAGCGGCCTATAATGAACCGCCTCATTCCGGCGCTTTTATGGACGAATGGAAATCCCTGAAAGACAGCAAGAGCGGCGAGCGCGGAATTTTCAACCGGGCCGGTTTGAAGCTACAGCTTCCGGCCAGGCGCTGGAAAGTTTTTGAAAAGGACGCGGCTACCAGCGGCACTAATCCGTGCGGCGAGATTATTCTGAAATCCAAGCAATTCTGTAATTTGACCGAAGTGGTCTGCCGTCAGGAGGACACCGAAGAGACTTTGTTGGAAAAAATCCGCCTCGCGACCATTCTCGGAACCTATCAGTCTACTTTGACTAACTTCCAGTATCTTTCCCGTCAGTGGAAAAAGAATTGTGACGAAGAGCGTTTGCTTGGAGTTTCTTTGACCGGCCAGTGGGATTGCCCGATAGTTCGCGATCCCGCGGTTTTGCAGAGATTGAGAGAAAAAGCCATCGTTATCAACAACGAATACGCGAAGAAATTCGGTATTAATCAGTCCACGGCGATTACCTGCGTGAAGCCCTCGGGTACTGTTTCTCAACTGGTTGATTCGGCTTCGGGGTTGCATCCGCGGCATGCTAAGTACTATATCCGCCGGATCCGCATTTCCGCCACTGATCCGCTTTTTGAGATGTTGAAAGATCAGAAATATCCCTACGCCCAGGATGTTTATCAGACTCCGGGAGCGGTGGCCAACTATGTGCTGGATTTTGTGGTGAAAGCTCCGGAAGGGGCGATTACCCGTCATGATTTGCATGTGCTTAAGCAGTTGGATCACTGGAAGATGCTGAAAGAGCACTTCACCGAACATAATCCGTCGGCTACTATCTCCATCGGCAAAAACGAATGGATGAAGGCCGGAAACTGGGTTCATGATAACTGGGATATGGTCGGCGGACTGGCTTTCTTGCCTAAGGAGGAAGATGAGCGAGTTTATCCGCAGGCGCCTTATGAGGATATTTTGGATGATGTAGTGAAGGACGAGAAGACAGGAGAAATTAAGATTGTTAAATCCGCTGAGGAAAAGTATCAGGAATTGCTGAAGAAATTGCCGGCAATGGATTTTGCCGAGATCGTGCTCTATGAGCAGGATGATGAAACGAAGGGCGCCAAGGAATTGGCTTGTAGTTCCGGAGTTTGCGAAATCCCATAACCGCCTAGCAATAGGCGGTTTTTTTTGTCATAATCCTTTCGGCTTATTGAAAGGAAAAAGTATGAATAGTGGTAAGTGTCTTGAAGTGGTTGCAACGAATTTGCCTGCTTGCGCCGACATTATTCTGACTAAGGAAAGCTTGTCGTTGGTTGAATCGCTGACCAGAACTTATGGTGATGTGATTGAGCATCTGCTAGCGCAGAGAGTTTATCGTCAAAAGGAAATTAACGCGGGAAAGAAATTTGATTTTCTTCCGGAAACTGCCCATATTCGCAACGGAAAATGGAAAGCCGGACCGATTCCGGCCGATATTTTTGACAGAACGGTAGAAATGACCGGCCCGGCATCTTTAAGGAAAGGGCTGATTAACGGATTGAACTCCGGCGCGAATGTTTATATGGCGGACTCGGAAGATTCCGAATCTCCGACTTTTTCCGACATTCTTACCGGTCAGTGGAATCTGCGGGACGCGGTCCGGAAAACCATCACTTTTGAATCCGACGAGAAGAAATACCAGCTGGAGGAAAAGACCGCGGTTTTGATGTATCGTCCGCGCGGTCTGCATTTGCCGGAAAAGCATGTTTTGGTGGACGGCGAGCCGGTACCGGCCTGGATTTTTGATGTGGCGATGTTTTTGGCGCACAACGCCAAGGAGTTGCTGAATCAGGGAATTACGCCCTGCCTTTATACTCCGAAAACCGAGAGCTATCTGGAAGCCAGATTGATTAATGATATTTTGGAGCGCATTGAGTATCTTCTCGGTCTGCCGAAAAATTCCGTCAAAGTTACGGTTTTGATTGAGACCATTTCTGCTGTTTTTGAGATGCATGAAATTATCTGGGAACTGCTCGGACGAATCGTTGGTCTGAATTGCGGCCGGTGGGATTATTTGTTCAGTTTGCAGAAGAAGTTTTTTCTGTTTCCGGAATTTGTTTTGCCGGATCCGGGCGACCTTGGAATGGATCAGTGGTTTTTGACGGCATATTCCTGGCTCCTGATTCAAACTTGTCACCAACGTGGGATCCTCGCGATGGGTGGTATGGCGGCTCAGATTCCATCTAAGGATGAAGCGGTCAATGCCCTCGCGACGGAGAAAATCAATCAAGATAAAGAGCGGGAAGCGAAGGCGGGACATGACGGCACCTGGGTGGCTCATCCGAAATCGGTGAAGCCGGCCCTACTGAAGTTTAGAGCATTTATGCCTGGCCCCAATCAGCTCCATGTTCTTAGAGAGGACGTGGTGGTGACGGCGGCTGATCTGTTGGCTGTTCCTAAAGGGAAAATCACGGAAAAGGCGACCCGCCAGATGTACCGGATTTTGTTGATGTATCTGGAGGGTTGGTTGCGAGGCGTCGGCGCCGCGGCGTTGGAAAATTTGATGGAAGACGTGGCGACGGCCGAGAAGAATCGCGTTTGTCTGTCCGCTCGCCTGAAGCACAAAGTAAAACTTGAAGAAGGCGGAAGATTGGACGCGCGTAAGATGCAGAAAATTATGAAGACGGAAAATCTCCAATTCAGGGGCGGGAAGTATCCACTCGCGAAAAAGTTGGTTAGAAGAATGATCTTCGCCAAGCGTCTGCCGGAGTTTTTGACACTGGTGGCCTACGAGCATATACTTTCCGTTAGAAACTTGAAAGGGGATTCAAATGACCGAACCCAATGATTACCCATGGACTTCGGAACGCTGGAAGGAAATCAAGCGAAATTACACTTGGAAAGATGTCGAGAGGATTCGCGGCACTTTGCCGATTACTTGGACGCTTGCTCAGATTGGAGCGGCCCGGCTTTGGCAGTTACTGAATGGTTCTATGCCGGTTCGCGCCTTGGGCGCCATGACCGGTCTACAGGCCTCTCAGATGGTGAAAGCCGGTCTGAAAGCGATTTATGTCAGTGGTTGGCAGACGGCGGCGGACGCTAACTCCGCCCGGGAGACTTATCCCGACGTGAGCGTTTATCCGGTGGATAGCGTTCCGCTGTTGGTAGATAGAATTAATCGCGCCCTGCGGAAAGATGATTTGATTCAGCATTCCGAGGGCAAGAGTGACCTGAATTTCTTTGTTCCGTTGATGGCCGACGCTGAATCCGGATGGGGTGGCAAGACTAACCCCTTTGAGCTGATGAAGCATATGATTGAAGCGGGCGCCTCCGGTGTCCACTTTGAAGATCAACTCGGTTCGGAAAAGAAATGTGGCCATATGGGCGGTAAGGTACTGGTTCCGACCAGTATATTTATTTCTGCCCTGCTGGACGCGAGATTAGCGGCGGACGTTCAGGGTGTCGACACTATTATCGTTGGACGCACCGACGCGGAAGCGGCTACTCTCCTGACCTCTGAAATTGATGATCGCGACAAGCTCTGGATTTTGGGAACCAACGACGCCGATGGTAAAGAAATGACCTACAGCGAAGCCAGAGAGCTTGGTTTGACTTCCGAATGGACAGCCAAGGGAGTGACCGGTTCCTGGACGCCTCTTCGGACTTCGGAGGGCTACTATCGGATCCGCTGTGGTTTGAAAGCGGCCGCTGCCCGGGCGATTGCTTACGCTCCGTACTGCGACATGCTTTGGATGGAAACTAAGAGCGCTGATCTGGATGAAGCGCGGGAGTTCGCGGAACTGGTTCATAAGGAATATCCGGGGAAGCTGTTGATGTATAACTGCTCTCCTTCGTTCCCTTGGACTAAGGATTTCGCCAAGAAGTACGGTTTGGATCCCGAGAAGAAGCAGGATCGGCAGATTCTGGAAGGTCTCTTTGAGAGTTTCCAGGATGAGTTGTATAAGATGGGTTACAAGTTCGTTTTTGTGACTCTTGCCGGTTATCACGCGCTGACCCATTCAATGTTTAAATTGGCGCGCGGTTATCGGAATCGCGGGATGGCGGCTTATGTGGAGTTGCAGGATGAAGAGTTCGCTCTGGAGAAATCGGATGGTTTTACCGCTGTCCGTCATCAGAGAGAAGTCGGCACCGGTTACTACGACAAAGTTGCCAAGATTAATTCCGGAGGCCAGTCGTCTACTTTGGCGATGGAGGGCTCTACGGAAGAAAGATTCCACAAACAAGAAGTCAAAGAAACGCCACCGGCTCCGCCGCCCGCCCTTTCAGATGGCGCGTCGCCGGTCGTTGAAGGACAGAGTTGAGGTTAGGAAGACAACACAAGCCACCCAGTTTGGGTGGCTTTTTTTGTTGACATTTTTTGTCCAATATATTAGGATATTTCTAGTTAATTTGGCGAGGAGGCGAAGGTGAGCCTGAAAGCAACCCTTGTTTTGATCGTTTGCTATGTCGTGGCAAAGTTTATTGCCTTGGGTATTGGCATGAATCTAAATGCTCAGTATCCGTTCTGGAAGGTGCTGCTATATAATTCGATGTTTCTTTCTGCAGGTGTCGTGTATGGGATGATAGTTGGTTGGAAGAATGCCAAGGAAGATAAAGAGTAATAAAAACAAAATCCCGGTTTAGGTCGGGATTTTTTTATTTCAGTGTAATGAATTAAAAATCTCGTTTCCCTCCGGGTTGTGGTTAGTTTTGTGGAGTATCTCACGGCCGTTAGATACTCCACAAACGGAATAAGATGGCGCGGGTGGCTTTTTTGACATAGCACTAAAGTTTAGTTACCATCCTTTTGGTTCTTAGAGAGGGAGAGTAAATGAAATCGGTAATTGCCTTTTTTGTTTGTTACGTCCGGATGGGTATTGGGTTTTCTCTCTACCTTGGAATCAAAAAAGAAAGAATCAAAAGAACCCCGCGTTTAGCGGGGTCTTTTATTACTAATCACTAGCTCCGACGCTACTGGTCGGAGAGCCGACTTCCGACGTCGGCTTCGCTCGTGCCTATTTTAATTCCTCCCTCGGCTTGGATTTTTTAACAATCTCAAAAGCTTCTTTAGCTGTATCAACAATTTTGTAAAGTTTCAGATCTTCCAGATCAATCGTCGCGTATTGGTCTACTAGTTTCTTTTTCATCCAGCTGTCCAGATCACCCCAAAAATCTTTTCCCACCAAGACAATCGGAATTTTATCGTGAATTTTTCTGGTTTGCACCAGAGTCAGAATTTCCAATAATTCATCCAGCGTTCCATAGCCACCCGGAAAGAAGACATATGCTTGAGCAGAATAGGCGAGCATTACTTTCCTGGTGAAGAAGTAGTAGAAGCCATGCCCTTTGGTGACATAAGGATTAATGCGTTGTTCATACGGAAGCTGGATATCAATCCCGATGGAGTCGCCGCCGGCTTCGTAGGCGCCGCGGTTGCCGGCTTCCATGATGCCCGGTCCGCCGCCTGTTATGACGCTAAATTTCGCCTTGGCGAGCATTTTGGCGAGCTCTCGGGCAATTTTATACCACCGATTATCTTCGGCGAAACGGGCCGAGCCAAAGAAGGTGACTGCTTTTTTGATATCGCCGAGAAATTGAAAGCCATCAACGAACTCCGCCATTATTCGGAATACCCGCCAGTGGAAAGAGTGCCGCCAATCATGCGGATGGGGATTAATCGGTAGATGTTTTGCCGGGACCAGGACGTTCTTTTTTTCGCTAAGTTTTTTGTTTTTCATTATTGTTATTTTATCATATTTCGGTCTATAATATAATAAATATGGCACTACACTTATGTCTACAATACTTAAAGTTCAAGACCTCCGCGTAGTTTTTGGCAGCCAGGTTATCTTAAAAAACCTTTCTTTTGAGGTTAACCAAGGGGAGGTTTTGGCTGTTTTGGGTCCGAATGGCGCCGGTAAAACGGTGCTTTTCCGGGCTCTATTGGGCTTAGTTCCTATTGAGGGCGTGGTGGAATGGTTAAAAAATATTAAAATCGGTTATGTGCCGCAAAAGCTAGCCGTATCGCGGGATTTACCGCTTAGTGTTCTGGATTTTCTGAAACTTAAGGAATCTTCCGTGGCCGAGATTGACGAAGCCCTACGATCGGTTGGCTTTATAAAAAACGACAGTGATCATCAGGCGCGCCAGAATTTGCTGAACGCGCGGGTCGGTGAATTGTCCGGCGGACAGTTCCAGAGAGTGATGATCGCTTACGCGCTAATCAATCATCCCGATGTTTTACTTTTTGATGAACCGACTACCGGAATTGATTTGGGCGGTGAGGAAACTATCTATGCTCTCTTGGAAAAACTTCACAAAGATCATAAGCTGACGATTATTTTAATTACTCATGATCTTAACGTTGTTTATCGCTATGCCAGTAAAGCCCTTTGTTTGAATCGGGAGAAGGTCCATTTCGGCTCTCCGAAAGAAATCCTTAGTTCGCAGGTGTTGGAAGATTTATACGGCGCTAAAGTAGGTTTATACACCCATGATCACCAGCATTGATTCTAATTTATTAACCAGCTTGGTTGTTGGCGTAGCCGTCGGCGCCGCTTCGGCTTACCTCGGATCGCTGATGGTTTTGAAGCGGCTTTCTTTGGTTGGTGACGCGCTATCGCACGTGGCTCTTCCCGGTATCGGTATCGCGCTCACTTACAGCATTAATCCTTTTCTCGGGGCTTTCGCCGCTTTAGCGATCGGGGTTTTCCTTATCTGGTCTATTGGAGAAAAAACGGAAATACCGGCCGAGGCGATTGTTGGAGTGATTTTTGCCGTTTCGCTAGCAGTCGGAATTTTAATCACTCCCGAGCCAGAACTCTTAGAAGCATTGTTCGGAGATATCTCCAAGGTTAATTTGATGGATGCGGTATTGGGCGTGACGTTATCAGTCGTGGTGATGGCGGTTACCTTGTTGATTAGGAAAAAGTTGGTTTTAGAACTACTTTCTACTGATCTCGCGAAATCACAAGGTGTCCGTACTCGTCTTTGGAATTTCGTTTTCTTGATGATGGTTGCCGTTGTTGTAGCTTTGGGTGTGAAGGTAGTTGGAACCTTGTTGATGGGCGCGCTGGTGATTATTCCGGCTGCCGCTTCTAAAAATTTGGCTCGTAATTTTTCTTCGTATGGGGCGCTCAGCCTTTTCTTTGGAGTTACAAGCGCGGTTGCCGGTGTTCTACTAGCATTTACCTTTGGCATTCCACCGGGCCCGATGGTGGTTCTATCTAGTGGAGCGATTTTCATCCTTTCCTTGTTTGCTAAAAGATCGGTTTAGGCATTAACAAATCCCCCTCGCTAAGAGGGGGATTTTCTTTTATCAGATCTTATTTAGCTGTCTTTATCGGCGGATAAAGTTCTTTGTCTATCTTACGGTCAAAGCAGACATTGCCTTCGGTGTGCTGCCAGCTTTCTTGCCCATAATATGTCGGATAACGAGCTGGGGGCATTGGTTTGATGCTACCGTTCAGGTCGGAGACCGAAGATCCCAAGGCTGGTTTGGCGAATACCGCGCACAGCTTGAAGCTTTGCGTTCCGGTTGTCTGGTAGGTGTAAGTCTCTCCGGTGGTTGGGTCTTGCGGCACATGGAAGCCGCGGATGTCGTCGTTGAGTTCCACGAGGGTCTTCGGCAAGCGCGCTTTATTAATCCAGAAGTTCAGAATTTCCGATTGGATCATCTGCAAGTCGGAAACGCGCTGGCTATCTTGCTGGAGAAGACGGGCGTAATTCGGCGAGCCCACTATAAAGAATCCGGCCACAATGGTGGCGGTAACGGCGGCAATGATTGTGTAGGCGTAGTATTTCATAAGGGTTACTCGGCTTTTTTATTTCTTAATTCCCAGAGATAGTATCCAAAAATATTGCCGGCCACAAAGAAGACTGCTAATACTTTCAGAAGGAAGCGGAAGGTTAGTTCACCGTTGAGCAAGTTATTTATCAGGGTTACCAGGTCGCCGATGATGATTAGCGAAGCGGCAAATAAAGTGAAGTAGACCAGCCATTTGCGAATCCAGATTTTCCGGCGCGCCGGTGTTTTGTCGTAGCTTTTATTCAAGAACCAAACGCTAGCGATGTAGACCGGGAAAACGATTATTAGGGAGGAAATAGACCAGCGGATAGCGGTCATTGAGGATTGAAAAGCGTAGTAGTTGCCATCAATGGTGGCGTCGGGGAGTAAGACGTTAATATACTGAAAAATTAGCACTAAAAAGGCGATTCCGCTGGCATAGAGAGCAACGATAGACAAAAGGTGCAAGAACACATCTTTGGGGGAGGTTTTTGATTCCATTCTATTTATGATAACACAAAACCTCCCGAAATGGGAGGTTTATTTTTTGAACTTCCAAGGTTTGAGCTGACTGGCGATGCCCATGGCGAGCGCGATAATAATTAGATTCTTGATAATGTATTGGCCTTCCAGGGTCGGGACGGCGAACGAGCTCCAGGCGATAGCCGGTAGTAGGATCAGCGGCATCGCGGTCGTCATCATATGCGGAACCAGCAATAGAATCGCCAATCTTTCCAGATGGGGGATAATGAAACTTATACCAATCAACATCTCAAAGATTCCCAACCCGATAATGAATTGAGAAAAGCTGATGAAGGGCATCGTTTTATTCAGCAAATTTTCCACCAGCGGGTTAGCCGGGCTGCTATCAAAGAGCTTGAGAATTCCGAATCCGAAAAATACCACGAATAAGGCCAGGCGAGAGAAAGCCGGAAAGACCAGTTGAATCTTTGAAATAATCTGACGGTCAATTTTCTCTAGGAATGATGCCATGGTCTTATTTCTCCGCTAGGTGTTCCATAGAGTAGTTTACATCAATATCCACTTTTTTGCCCGGGTTGAAGATGTTATGCGGGTCAAATATCTGTTTAGCTTTTTTAAACAGGGAAACAACCTTTTTACCGTACATATTTTCCAGGAAGGGGGTCCTGATCAATCCGTCGTTGTGTTCGCCGCTCATGGAGCCACCGAACTCAAAAACCAAGTCGTAAACTTTTTTGGAGAGTTCTGGAATGATCTTCCGAGACTCCGGATCGGCCATATCCATCAAGGGGATGATGTGGAAATTCGCATCGCCAATGTGGCCGTTGATGGTGTAGATTAATTTATATTCCGACATAATTTTATTGAGACGCGGCAAAAATTCCGGCAATTGGTCCGGACGGACGGCCATATCATCAATGAAGGGGGCGGTGTGCTTGCCCTTGATGTGATGCCTAAGGAGATTAAAACTTTCTCGGCGGATGACCCAGTACTTCTTTGATTCTTCTGCGGTTTTAGTGATTCGGCAGGAGATGTGAAATTCTCTCAGTGAAGTTTTAGCGTTCTGCGCTTTTCGGGTTACTTCTTCTTCCGAATCGCCGGTGAATTCGGCGATCAAAACCAACTTCGGCAATCCGCCGGTAAGAGTCATAAAAAATTCCGGGAGAAATTGCCAGGCCAGTTTGAAGATATTAGTTTTCAGTAATTTCACGAATTCCGGCAGAAAGCGCATGGCTAATTTGAGAGTGTTGTCGTCGTAAGATTCAAAACTTTCCGGCTTGTAGGCGAGGACGGTATTGGCGATCTTTGCCAGTGGCGCCAAATCTTTCAGGAAAATTGCCAGCATTTTAAAATGAGTTTTAGGTTTGATCAGCCGGAATTTAATCTCGGTTATTATACCCAGTGTTCCCTGTGAGCCCACTATTAGCTTATGAAGATTAAAAGTTTTTTTGTCCCAGATATTCCAAAGATAATAGCCGGAGGAGTTTTTGGAAACTTTCGGTTTTGCTTTCTGCAGAGCGTCATAGTTTTTATCCACTAGCTCAAAGATTTGTTTGTAAATTTTACCCTCCAGAGTGTCTTGAGAAGTTTTTTTCTTCAATTCTTTTGCGTCCAGCGGTTTGATTGTATATTCTTTCCCGTCCCTAAGAATTATTTTTAACTCCTCAACGTAATCTTCGGTTTTTCCATAGGCGAGAGTTTTTTCTCCTCCAGCATTGTTACTAACCATACCACCGACTGTGCAAATTTCTCGGGAAGCAGGATAGGAGGGCATCAGCCATCCTTTTGCTAGGGTCGCTTTCTCAAAATCCCGATAAAAAGCGCCCGGTTCGGTGACAGCATAACCATCATCACTGACCGTTTTAATTCGGTTTAAATGCTTATTGACGTCCACAATGATGGATTCGCTGAGGGGGCCGCCGGTCATGCAGGTTCCACCGGATCGGGCGGTTAAAGAAAGGCCTCTTTTTCGGTTACGGTCAACAAAATTGACCAGCTTGCCGATATCTTCCCGGGTTTTTGGAGACGCCACTAAAGATGGCTTGACCTGAAAAAGACTCGCGTCTCGGCTGTAAGTATCTAAAGTCGCCTCATCATCGGCTAATTCGCCACTAAAAAAAGATTTTATCTCGTCCTTAAGGTCCATCCTTTACATAGTACCATCCCATCAGGTTTATATATGTCTGGTACGCGTACCATCTAGCGGAAACGGACAGGAATCCTTAACTCGTCATCATGCTCCGGTAGGCCGGACGGATTGTCTTTTTGTAAAATTAGAGTACCGGTTTCCGTTTCCGGCTTTTCAAATTCTAAAGTAACCGAGAAAGGCACGAATTCTTCTGTCATCCAATTATCTTCGGCCTGCGCCGGCTTTAAGGCGAGTAGCTTACCATTTCCATCCAAAAGACGCACCGGGAACGATGCTTCAAAGTACCAATACCCTCGAGCTTTACCGCTGATTGAGAGCGGACTGACCGCCATTTCGCCTGTTTTTGGCCGGTCTACTACAATCAGGTTATTTTTATCGTCATTTAGCGAGGTCTTTTTAGGAATGATGTAAATAGCCAAGCCAAGTAATATAGCAATTACTGCTATAGCAGTTAAAACTTTTTTCATGAATTTATTATACCACCCTATAACAAAGAACCGTCTCCTCGAGGAGACGGTTCTTTGTCTATTGCACGATTATTTCTCCCTTCATGCTTGGGTGCGGGGCGCAATGGTAGGTGTAGGTTCCCGGTTGAGTGAATACATACTCAAAACTTTTTCCCTGGCTTAAGATTTTACTGGCGAATAATCCTGTATCGCTCGTGACTGTATGGCCCGCTTGGTCAAAATTTGTCCAGGTAACTTTCGTGCCTCTTTTTACGGATACTGACTCCGAGACATACGAAAACCCCTTGATTGAAACTAAGATGCTTGAAGTAAAGGGAGGGATCGTCACCTGACCGGCCGGCTGACTGGCTGGCTGAGCCGCCGGAGCTGGAGCCGAATATTGAGGAGCCACGCTAGTCTTGGGAGCGCTTTTCGCCGCCGGTGCGGGCGGGGGAATAGTTATTTTTGATTCTGGCGGGAACAACCAATAAAAAACCGTGGCCGCCAGACCTGCCAAGATGATCATCGTTGCTATAATTCCTGCGTTTCCTTTCATAATGTTGTTTTAAACTTTTCCGCCGGTTGGCGGATCCGCCTTCGGCGGAAACGACCTTATCAGACCACTAGCTTTAATGATAGTAAATAACGTCCTTTCGCTCAACTGCAATTGTCCACTGTTTCTTTTTGGCGTGTTCGTAGAGTTTTTGGTTCGGATTAAAGCAGATCGGCCTGGTGACCATTGATAAGAACGATATGTCGCTTCCGGTGTCGCCGACACCGACCGATCCCCTGAGAGTCAGGTTGTGTTTTTCCACCGCTCTGGCTAAGATCCGGTCTTTGTTTAGAATCAGCTCCGGGTGGAGCAATTTTCCGGTCATCCTACCTCTTTTGTCTACTTCAATGACCCTCCCGTAAACTTTATTGAATCCCAGATGGGCGCAGAACTCCTGAACAATTTCCAACGGTGAGTGCGAAATTGCCAACAGGAAAAATCCCGATTTCTTCAGTCGCTTGACCAAATCTCTAGTAAAACGATAAACCCGATTTTTGTGGAATGCGGCGACTTGTTTGGCGATTTTTTTGAATTTTGAATGGCTGGTACCCTTGATATGACTTTCAAAAGCAAGGATGACGGCCTGGATGTATTTGTCGTAT
>JBBTRE010000063.1:0-3296 GCA_038065375.1 Patescibacteria group bacterium
ACGACGGTCATTGGCCGCCGTCGGAACTTTTTAGCGATGCGCGGCATTTGTCCCCGCTGAACCCGCTACCGGTTCTATTATTGGCCGTGCCGATCTGGCTATCCGGCGGCGACATTAACAGCGCCTATCTGTTAAATCAGCTGATCTTTGGGGCGATGATGTTTTTAGTTTTTTATTTCCTCGGCCTGATGATCACTCGGAAGTTTCTTTGGTCATGGTTCTTCGGGTTCCTGGGCGCGCTGACCCCGCTGGCTCGTTATCTGCCTCGCGGCGTTTCCAGCCCGGAGTATTTTATGAATCTAGTAGTGAAAAACTTTTTCCCGCTGGTCAACTCGTCGCTGGATACTTTATTCCTTCATAAAGTTATTGACCCGCTGATTTCTTTCATTTTCTATATTCCGGCAATTGGTTTCCTCATTTGGTTTTGGCAGGTTCCAACCAAAAAAACCGCTATCTATTCGGCGATCTCTCTCGGCCTACTATTCTACGTCTACTGGCACTACTGGGTTTATTTACTGGCGGTGATGATGGTTTTGTTCGTCTGCGCTTTTTTACAAAAAAGGGTTGAGCCATACCGATGGCAGGCTATGAAATATTTTTTTGCTGTTTTGGCGCTTGTCGCCTTACCGTATTTTATTAATTACTTCGCTTTTAACCGAACCGATGTGGCGGAGGTAGTTGTAGAACGATATGGAGTGATAGAGGCGGGTCGTTGGTTGCAGACCAACCGGATGGGCGCTGACTACATTTTCTATATTGCCTCTTCGGTGCTGGTCTATTTGATTTTTTGGCGGGGGAGATCGGCCAATTCCGGTCATCGTTCCGCCGCGATTTTATTCTGGGCATTTAATCTGGCGGCCTTCGGAGTTTGGAATATGCAGTTGATTACCGGATTTAACTTAACCGCCAATCATTGGTGGCTGTCTTATGCGCCCATTGGATTAGTGATTCTGTTTTCGCTGGTCTATATTCTGACGGAGCAATGGCTGAAGAATAAAAAAGTTCTGGCCGCCATCTTAATCACTCTCACTCTATTATTAGTTATTAAGAAAATTGTAAATGTTTTCATTTTTATGGTTCCGACAGAGGAATTGATCAAAAAATACTCTTTTAACCCGGACGTTATTTCCGTGTGGACAGAGATTGGGAAAATAGCAGGCGAGCCGAAAGTTATTTCTCCGGTCTTGATGGATTCTGTCTATCTGACTATTTATACTTCCGCGCGGCCTTATTTGCCGTTTTATACCAATACTTTGGTTTCTGATTTCGAACTGGAAGATCGTTTTTTGAAATCCCAGAAACTTTTCGCAGTTTCTCGGTCTAATTTGGAGAAGCAGTTGCGCTGGGCTCAACTGCCGTCCGGATGTGAAAAACTGGCCGCGCATTTTCAGGTTCGCGATTTGAATTGCGATAGTCACACCCGTTTTAGTTTTGAGAATGGCCGGTTCTTATACGGGTTCACTTATTTACCGGATAACTACAGCACGGTGAAAAAAGTAAAAGCCCGGTGGGATATTCCGGAAGAAAAAATCCAAGATTTATTAAAGCGTTATGATTCTTTGCGAGTTTCCTGGAAAGACATTCCCGCCGATTATGTTTATCTCAGTTCGATGGGAAGGAATCTTTCCGGAAAGCCGTTGCAATACGAGAAAGACCTAGAGTTGTTGTACAAAAATTCCAGTTCTGAGCTATATCGGATTAAACGCTAGTTGACGATCTTTTTCAGGAACTTATGGAATTCTTCTTTGAATTCCGGGTGTTGGAGTCCGTAATACGCCTGCGCCTGCAGAAGACCAAGCTTTGATCCGACGTCAAAGATATCTCCTTCAAAGACCCAGCCGAAAAGCTCGCCGCCATTTTTTACATACAATCCCAGCGCGTCGGCGATCGCAATTTCTTTCTTGTTGGTCGGAATTTCTTGCGCCTTCCGGATCCAGTTGAAAATGTCGGTGGTCAAAAGATAGCGTCCCATAGCGGCCAAGTCTGATGGGGCTTCCTCTTTTTTGGGTTTTTCCACTAGGTCGGTGATTTGTCGCAGGCCAGTTTTGGATTCCTCGGACCTTACGATACCGTAACGCTCAACGATATCTCGCGCGACTTTATGAAGGACGAGAATTGGAGATTTAGTTTTCTGATAGTTTTTGATGAATCCCCGAGTTGAGCTTTCTTTTCCGGCCAGCAGTTCATCGCCGAAATAAACTAGAAATGGTTCGTCGCTCAAAAGTTTCTCAGCGCTTAATAAAGCATCGGCGCTGCCCTTTAATTCTTTTTGGACCGTGAAATCAAACTTGATGCCGAGCTGTTTCCATTCGGAATCCGCCTGGAGGTAGTCGGTGTAGGTTTGGAATTGGGTCTGGCCTTCGGAGGTAACGAAGATAATGTGGCGGATACCCTCGCTGACCAACTCATCAATCACGTAGTGGATTAGCGGTTTATCAACAATGCCGACCATGCCCTTCGGTTGGTGGTAGGTGAGTGGGCGGAGCCGGGTTCCCAGCCCTGCTACCGGCAGAACAGCTTTAGTCACTTCAGTTCGCATTTTCATTAATATAGAACAAAAAAGCCGCGCTGGGTAGCGCGGCTTTGATACCCGGTTTCTAGTGCCTAATGTCTAGTGCCCAATTTCTATTTCGTGGCTACGATGCCGATGCCGATAAGAACGACGCAGATGCCGATAGTTTTTCTCCAAGTGATCGGTTCGCCGAGAATCCAGAATCCGCAGATTACCGAGACCAGGACGCAGACGGCCGGGATGATCGCGCCGAATCGGGAGATCTCTTCGGTCTTGTCCACGACGAGTCTGGCGTTGATGGAATGCCCTACCCCATTAATCAAACCGGCGATGATGGCTAGGAATGCCCCGGCAGACAGAAGTATCTTCCAATTCAGTTCTTTGGCGGCCATCGGGAAGATCACCATCATTGTGCCGAGATTGAGCAAGAAGGCGGCGACAAAAGGATTGCTGATTCCGCTGGCGCGCATCACGAACTGCCAGCTACTGAAGAATACTCCGGCGAGGACGGACAAAACGACCGTCTTCATGAGGTTTTCCTAATGAGGAACTGGGGTCATTATAACAAAATTCTCCGATTTCCGCAATATTGCGCGATCCGTTCTTTAATGGTTAAATGTCGCCAATAAGTTATGGCAGAGATTAACGTACAATTAAACGCCCGCAAGGATAATGTCTTGTCTTTGCGTTACCCGGGCGGCCATGAGGTGGTCAGCGTTGCCGAAGAGATTCAGCATCCAATTGTGCGCCAGGCGCTTCAGAAATTCGGCATTAACACCGGAAT
>JBBTRE010000064.1:0-3488 GCA_038065375.1 Patescibacteria group bacterium
GTCTTTGCGGTTTACGCAAAGGGGTTTCCCCATTCGGACATTCCCGGATCAAAGGTTGCTACACACCTCCCCGAGACTTTTCGCAGCGACGCCGCGTCCTTCATCGCCATTTTGTGTCTAGGCATCCACCATACGCCCTTATGCACCCTCAAAATTGGGTGCTAATGCTTTGTTTCAATGCATCAGCAATGATGCTCAAAACTTTTTTGTCCGTACGCAATACCTCAAAGTATGCGCACAGCACTCGGTTTAATGCTTAATTAATCTACAGACTTAAATTTTCAAAGGTCCGTCGATCTTCAAGAAAAAACCGCTTCTCAAAGCGGCTAAGAACTCAACGGCTGTTTGCCGTCTAGCTCGCCGCTTTACAGAGCAATAATCTCATTCGTAGGGATAAGTATACACCCCTCGTTTTCAGTGTCAACAGCTACGGACACATTGCTTTCGGGGGACGGGTAGCCGGCTTCCGGCGAGCCGGCTCCCTCTGTCTCGCTTGCCCACTAAGAGACCAAGCTGGCCTCGCTCCGACAACCCCCCGAAAGCAATATGTCCTCCGCTTTGAGCAGAAAAAAATACTCCTCTTACGAGGAGTATTTAATTTAATACAGATCACTGCTTCTTCGGCTTTTCCTTCAGAAGTGTAACCTTCAAGGTCAGTTCCTGGATGGAACCCTTCTCCACCCGGCGGACCTTCACTTCAAATTCTTTTCCGGCTTCGGATTCCAAGATTCCCAGGCGTACATCGCGGCCGCTCTTCACGGCCTTGCCGTTGAACTCAACCATCATATCGCCTCGCTTCAGCAAAGCTTTCCCGGCCGGAGAATTAGCTTCGGCGTTCAAGGTCAGCGCGCGATTTTCCTTATCATCACCATTCGGGTAAGTCAGGTTCGCCAGCAATTCCAACGAACGAAGATGATCAATGTCAGTCATCGCGTTCAGCGCCGCCAGATCTCTGAACCCTGGTTCACCGGGAGTACCGGTGCGCGGGAAGTTATCCAGCATCACTTCCGCTCCAAGATATCCGATCTTGACCACTCCACCCTTGGAAAGTTTTTCCACGTTCACGAAATTAATCGCGATGGCAAAACCCAGGTTGTTGGCCCCACGGACACCGGCGGCATTGATACCGATCACTTCGCCCATGCCGTTAATCAGCGGGCTACCCGAGTTACCGGGGTTGATCGGCGTATCCATCTGGATAAAATCTTCCACGTAGTTCAGATCAATGTATCGGTGCAGAGCGCTGATGTGACCGGAAGTGAAAGTTTTGCTCAAGCCATATGGCGTACCATAGGCATAGGCCTCTTCTCCGACCTTCACCAGATCCGAATTCCCTAACTTGCAGGGATTGTAATCGGCTCTAGCGATGTCTAGGACTTTCAGCATCGCGGCATCGCGATATTTGTCCGATCCAACCAGTTCCGCTTTGTACTTGCGACTTCCCATCGTCACCCAGTATTCAAACGCGGTCGGTTTCATATCGCCAGGTCCGAACATTCCGAGCAAATCGGCGTACTTTTTCTCAACCTTCTGATCACCCACCACCACCCAACACTTCACGCCGTTATCAATATTCCGGCTGATCATCAGCGCGATGTAATCCCTTTCCTCAAACGGATCGGAAACAACGTGCGCGTTCGTCAGAAGCTGGGCGTTTTCATTAACAAAGAATCCGCTGCCACCGAACTCAATTGAACCAAACTCGTAACGGATAATTGTGGAAACATCAACAATTGATTTGGCGTAAAGCTCAACGATTGCCGTTGCTTCCAGTCGGTTATCACACTCCGGGTAGGGAACTTCACCAACCGGCTTGCTTGGAACGGCTTCCTCGGAAAAACAAACGCCGGACAAGAAAACGATCGCGAACAAAATTACAGGATATTTATAAAATTTCACCGGACGGCACCTCAAAGAAACTACTATAATAGTACGCTATTTATTTTTGATGTCTAGTGCTCATTTGAAGAGAAATTCAACAAAAAATTCCTCACGTAGAAGCTACATGAGGAATTATAGTAAACGCCAAAGAGTCAAAAAATCCCTAAATCGCCATAATTTTCTTCCGGACTTCAAAAACTCGACAACTTCCTGCTTGGTTGGCCAGGTGTAGTAGTTGCCGGAACCGGCTACTTCGGCCCGGCTGTCGCAAAGATCAAAACGCTGTATCCCCGCATTATCGCCGGTAGCGTCTTCCAAGCATCCCTTTAAAACTTCACCGGCGCATTGATACGCAACCAGTTCGTGAGCCAGCAAACTCTCCCTGGCGTCCACCCTACGTTCGCAATGCCGATAAATCACTCCGCCATCAATCTTAGGAATCGCTTTATGAATGGTGGCTCCGACAACGGATGAGTTATTACGCAAGGAGTGAAAAGTAGACGAGAGGCCACGATAAGCAGGGAGGACTCCGGTGTGGCAATTGATAGTTCCAAGACGTGGAATTTTCATCAGCTTGGAAGAAACAATCTTGTTATAACGCGCCATCACCAATAGATCCGGCCGCAGACCGCGCAACTTCTCCAGAAACTTTTCATTATGAACATCTTTCACGGAAACCATTCCGGGAAGATCGCTAATCAACGGGAGTTTATTGATCCGCAACAGTTTCTTTAGGCGATGAAAAATCCAGGCGGCCAGCACGGCGATGGTCTTCGCGAAAGCGAAACGCCAACCGGAACGCCGGACAATATTTAAAAAAATGCTGATGGCGTTGCCGCCTCGGATATATCCGCGTTCCACGAAAACTCCTTCCACTAATCCGGTTTTCGCCAGATTGCTAACCACTATCGGCGCGAGGGGGCATTTCCCCACCAGCAGGTATATTTTCATTGGCCCACTTCAAAGAATCTTTCTTAAGGGTACTCGTTTCCGCGTAGCGCTGTCAAAACTGGAGTAATCACTAATAATGCGAATTGAAGAGGCAATATTGCGAATAGGATCGGGATTAGCATTATTTGCCAAAATTCGTATTATTCGCGAACACTAACGAAAACATACAACTGCCAAGTGCCCAGTCGCGATAGCTCCCGGAAATATTTAAAATAGGAAAGAACCCGCATGGGATGCAGACGATGTTTGAAAATTTTTAACCACACTCCCCATGGCAACCGAGAAAATCTCTCCGGCTTAAAACCATATTCAGTGATTATTTTCCTGATCGCCTGGACTTGAGTGAAGGCAAAAGCTTTTTTTCCGCCGGGAGCGGATCCTCCTTCGGAGGAAAAGTCGGGATTCGCCTGTAAATAATCCTTAACGCGGGAAAAAAGTTTTCGCACATATCCCCTGCCGCGGAACTCCGGCAAAATATATAAAGTGTCCAACTCCAGCCAATCATTCACTCTCCGCCAAAAACAGCCGCCGATCAGCCGCCCCTCTTCTTCAAGAATCACCGCGCGGTTTTCATTAATCGCCCGCTCCAATTCCTCCGGTAAATAATAAAGTAGCGAGAGCTCCTTCCGGGAGGCCTCGGAAATCGTTCGGGCAAC
>JBBTRE010000064.1:3588-9070 GCA_038065375.1 Patescibacteria group bacterium
AATAATAAAGTAGCGAGAGCTCCTTCCGGGAGGCCTCGGAAATCGTTCGGGCAACCACTTTTGGATCCATCCTTATATCTTAGCTGACTTCCGCGGATTTCACCCGATAGTTAAAAGCTTCCGCCAGATGATTTTCGCTAACCTGATCGGAGTGATCCAGATCGGCGATAGTGCGGGCCACTTTCAAAATCCGGTAGTAGCCGCGCGTGGAAATTAAGGATTTATCAAAAACTTTTTTTATAAGATCCTCCGCAGATTGATCCAGATTCACAAACTTCTCGGTTAACTTGGAACTCATCTCGGAGTTGGTTAGCGCCTTCTGACCGACTAACCGTTTCGCCTGAACGACGCGCGCTTCGGCCACACGCTGGCGGATTCCTTCCGAGCCGCTGGTTTTGGCAGTTCGCAATTCCTCAATCTTCAGACGCGGGACATTGATTTGAAGATCAATGCGGTCCAATAACGGACCGGAGACTTTCTTCTGATAACGCAAAACTTCAAAGGCCGCGCAGCGGCATTCTTTTTCCAGATCTCCGCTGTAGCCGCAGGGGCAGGGATTCATTGCCGCCACTAAAATAAATTTGCTGGGGAAATCCAAGCTCTGCCGGACGCGCGAAACGGTAACTTTTCCGGTTTCCAACGGCTGACGCAAAGATTCCAAGAGATCGCGGCGGAATTCCGGCAACTCATCCAGAAATAAAACTCCGCGATGCGCCAAACTGATTTCTCCCGGCTTAGGGTTTTGCCCGCCGCCGACTACCGCCACCGGCGAAGCGGTATGATGCGGAGCGCGGAATGGACGAAAGCCGATATAGGAATGCTCACCCAACGATCCGGCGGCGCTGTGAATTTGAGTCACCTCAATCGCCTCTTCCAAAGTCGGCTCCGGCAAAATAGAATTCAGGGCCTGCGCCAGCATAGTTTTTCCGGTACCGGGGGGCCCCACCATAATTAAATTGTGCCCGCCGGCGGCGGCAATCATCAGCGCCCGCTTGGCGTGCTCCTGACCCTTCACTTCCGATAAATCCGGAAATCCGGCCGGAGAAGAAAATTGGATCTTAGTCTCCGGATGAACCGGAATATTTTTTCGCTCCTCTAAATGGGCAATCAACTCTTCCAAATTATCTACCGGCACCACCTCAATATCGGGAATCATCGCCGCTTCGGCGGCGTTTTCCTTCGGCAAAATTACATATTGAAATCCCTTCTTCTTAGCCAAGCGAGCGATGCTTAAGGCGCCATTAACCGGTCGTAATGCCCCGCTCAAAGCCAGCTCCCCGACAAAGATTTTATCTTTAGTCTCAAACGCTTTTATCTGCTTCGTGGCCAACAAGTAGCCGACGGCAATCGCCAAATCATGGCGGGAGCCGTTCTTTTTTAAATCCGCCGGCGCCAAATTCACCACGATCTTCCGATTCTCGCGGTTTGGCGCTTTCACGCCGGCGTTTTTTAAAGCGGAATTGACCCGCTCCTTTGCCTCCGAAAGCGCCTTATCGGCCAGTCCTACTATAGTAAAGGAGTGCAGACCGGTGTTTATGTCGGTCTCCACCTCAATCAATCGCGCGTCAATTCCATCCAATTCCGCCGAAAAAACTTTGGAGAGATTCGCCATCCCAGTTAGAAATATTCACCGAACAAGGACCTTTGGACTAACTTTGATTTTCTTAAATAAATTATCATTCTGGGGTATTGCCTCGTTGAGTGGAATTTCTAACGGGACAGGTTTGGGACTAAGTTTATAAAAAGTTATTGAAGCTTGTAAAGTTGACAAGACATTATTTTTAATATATTTTCTTGGTAGGCTCCTTTCAGGAGAAACGCTGTGGAATGGTTCAACGCTCTTACTAAAACCAGACGGGATCAGCTACTGGCCGATGCGACTGAAAATCTGAAGAGGCTTTGCGACCACAAGACCGCCATACCCGATCTGGTCAAAGATATTAAGCTCGGCTCTACCAATTACCAAACTCTGCTACTGACCAGCGATGGATTGATAGAGGTTAGTTCCGGAAGCAGCCGGGAAGATGATCGAACTACCAGAGAAAAGGTTGCGCCGAATGAAGAGATTGTGAAACGTTACAATCTTTCGGCGCAGGCCCTCGGTATGCTGGACGCCAGTCTGATAACCGAATTCAATTCGTCAGCAGGCAGATAACAAAAAGCCCCTCACTCGGAGGGGCTTTAATTCACTTTTTAGGTTTCTTACCGATGTTTTTCAAAGCTTCCTGACAACGCCGAAGGGTCTTCATCGCCAAATCCTTACTAGGAAGATGCGCCGGCAAATCCTTCCTCCGGTTTTGTTCTCTAAGCTTGCGCAGAATTCTCAAAACAGCCTTCATATAGACATTCTCAGAGCTTTTTTGACCAAGACTGAAGAAGATTCCTCCTGATCAGTTAATCCACAAGCATCCAAAATCCTAGCCCGATCGATATGATAATAAGGGCGAACTTCATCTGAGGCGTTTTGGATTCTCTTGATCAGCTCTGTGCCGAGTCCAATCTTTCTCGCAGCACTCAGAACGTCCGTATCACTAACGTGTTTCCTTAAACACAGTCGGCAAACCGCGAGAAGTGGATCGGCGCCTTGAGTCGTGCCTTCGGAAACACGCTTCTTTCTAATCAGTGATGCCTCTCTATTATTCGGCCCAGAACTGCCAGAAAACAAATGCCAACCCTTGGTTTGCCGAAGCACGGCAAGGAACATTTTCAACTTCATCTCTTCCCTCCTAAAAAAGGACTGTTTCTAAAATAAAGCAATACGACTTTTTTGTAAAGCGCAAAATAAAAAAAATTAATTAATACAATGAATGAAAATTGGGAAGATTTGTATAAAAAGCTTTAATGTATGATTGCCACATCCGCCAAAAGCGGACTCGCAATGACAAACAATAACCGGCCCACAAGAGGCCGGTTATTCTGTTTCTGAGAAGCTATTTCCTGGAGCCCTTGCACATCTTGCACCAGCGGGATTCCGGATCAACTGCCAAAACTTCTTCTTCAATATCCATTCCGCATTCTTCGCATTTGCCGTAAGCGCCTTTGGCCATTTTATCCAAAGCGTTTTTCACATCAATTAATCTTCCTTTCAACTCTTGGGCGATGCCTTCGTTTTTACTCAACTCCTCGGCTTCGTCCGCTTCTTCTTCGGCCACCTCACTCTCGGTGTCACTGCCAAAATCTACCACTCCTTCGCTCTTGAGTTGGTTAACAATTTCGGCCTGCGTTTTTAATAATTTTTCTTTTAACTCCGCGAGAACTTTTGAATCTAATGCCATAGGTAAAATATAACAGCCCGGCGAGTTTTCGCCAAGAGCCGATTAACGTTTTTAAATTACTTATCCGAGGAGGGCTGGGCCAAACCGAGGAGAGGCATAGCCGCTTTCAGACCGTTGTAGTTGGTGGCGATCACAAAATAATCTCCAAGAACGCCATAGTTGAGAGCCGCTCCGGGTTGAACTCCCACCGCGTAGCGAGTCGGCTTCCCTTCCACCCTGCCGTCTTTAAAGACGCTGAAGGTGCCGGGTGAAGCGAGATAGAAATTAGCCGTGTCCAAGATTCCTTCCAAACTCTTGAAATTAGCCAGCAGATCCTCCGGGAAGGCGCCCGCTTTCAATTTGGCAACATAAATCGGCCAGACTCCGTTGGCGTCGTAATAGAGCAAGGCGGTAAAATCTTTTTCAAAATAACCGCTATCGCCCAACGCTGATGTAACCGGAGAAATAGCAGTCAAGAAAGTGGAAAACGGAACTTGAGTCCCCTTCTCGGAAATCTTTACTTCTTTAACCTGACCTTCGGCCAGTTGATTGAAGGATTCATTTTGCAAAGCGGTAGCGATAGTCAAATATTTATGATCTGCCAACGCGATATTGACTGACGCGGCCGCCGGGCTCACCAAATAACTCGTGTGAGTAACAGGATTGGCCACCACCGGAGCAATGCCGGTGCCGGGAGCTTTCGGGGGAAAGAGCATCGGGAAAACCACAAAATAAGATAGCGCGCCTACACCGCCCACAAAAACAATCGCCAGCACAGCGATAATTATATTTTTCACCAAATTGCCGCTGGCCTTCGCTCCGGCGGGAATTGGAGAAGCTTCAAAAGTTTCCGGGGAGAAAAAATCTCCCTGCCCGGTGGCAATTTTCACATCCGGCTCTACCGGAGCGGCCGCTCTCGGCGGAACTGGCGGCGGGATGGGAGCGCTTCTTATAGCGGGCGGGTTTTGCGCTGGCGATTCGTCGGCCTGCGGGAGCTCAAACGGAAATTTTGGTTCATCAGCCATATCTAATATGTTAGCACAATGAAAAACAGCCCAGCTGTGGAAAACTATCCCCTACTGCGGAACTCCCTTCATTGAGAGACCGATCTTGCCCATGTCGGACTTGATGATCTTGGCTTTAACAACTTGGCCGAGTTTAACTACGTCCTCAACTTTTTTCACAAATCCCTCTTTCAATTCGGAAACGTGAATCATGCCGTCTTGATCCGGGCCAAATTCCACAATCGCGCCGAATTCCAAAATCCTCACAATCGGACCCTCAACAATCTCCCCGATCTCATAGTCTTTCACCATTGATTGCACTGCCTCCAAAGCCGCTTGAGCTTTTTCCTTATTCGGCCCGGCGATCAACACCCGTCCGGTTTGTTCAATATCAATAGTCAGAGCGCCGGTGGTTTCAATGATGCTGTTAATTACTTTCCCACCCGGACCGATTACCAAACCGATCTTGTCGGGGTTGATGTCCAACCGCAGAATCACCGGAGCGTATTGAGAAACTTCTTTGCGGGAAGCGGCCAGCGCTTTATTCATCACTTTCAAAATTTCCAAACGAGCTTGCTTCGCCTGCGCCAATCCATCCACCAGCATCTTGTTGGTGATACCGTCAATTTTCACATCCATCTGCACGGCGCGCAGACCGTCAGCCGAACCGGCCACTTTGAAATCCATATCGCCGTAATGATCCTCCGGACCTTGAATGTCGGTCAGAACTTTGTATTGACCATCGGGACCAGTCATCATCCCCATCGCGATTCCCGCCACTGATTTTTTAATCGGAACGCCGGCATCCATCAGCGACAAGATCGCGCCGCAAGTGGTCGCCATGGACGAAGAACCGTTGGACGACAAAATTTCCGAAACCACCCGGATTACATAAGGAAACTCATCTTCGGTCGGAATCAAATTTTTCACCGCTTTTTCCGCCAGAGCTCCATGACCAATTTCGCGGCGTCCCGGAGCGCCGACCCGGCCGGTTTCACCGGTGGAATAAGGCGGGAAATTGTAGTGCAACATAAAACGGCGCTCAACCAGACCGCGCATATTTTCCATCAATTGCTCGGCGCCGGGCGGAGCAATAGTGGTCACCACTAAGGCCTGGGTTTCACCACGCACGAACAGGGCCGAACCATGAGCGCGCTGTAATAAACCCACTTCAGCATGCAGATCGCGGACTTCATCCAGCTTGCGGCCATCCGGTCGGATTTC
>JBBTRE010000065.1:0-19655 GCA_038065375.1 Patescibacteria group bacterium
CTATTTCAACTATTTCCACTCCTGGTCGGCTATTCAAAGTGAAATTGGCGGGCGGAAATTGGAGTCCGGCGATGTCTTGGAGTTTCTTGCCACTCATATCCGCCAGGTTCTTAATTTTTACACTAGCCGTTGGGGTGGCGCGATTAATGATATCCAGGTGATTGCTAATCCGATCAGCGCCGATATTTTAGAGACCGCGAAAAAGAATTTTAGCGCTTCCGCGCAAATTTTGACCATCGGAAAATATAATCAACTGACACCTTTGTGGTATGCGGCTTTGGGGGCGGCATTACGGGGAATGATGCCTCGCTCTAAGGACAAAGACCTGACCTTGGCCGCTACCGGTGTGGACGTCGGTTATTATCGGGAGGCTTTGTTTAATTTTATCCGCGGGTGGAGGGTGATGATTTCCGTAGTTCTCGGATTTTTGCTAATTGTTCTTGGCGTGGCGGACATATTTTTGTATAAAACTTCCGCCGCCCTGACTGTGGATTTAAATAACCGCTCTCTGGTGCCTCTTAGCGAAATCCAAGCTCTGCAAACTGAAGTCCAGGCATTCAATCGGAATGTGGCGTATGCTTTGGAAGCTCAAAAAGCCAGTGATCCCTGGGCGCCGATTTTTGATAAGGTACTTGCCAACATCAAATCTCTTTCTGGGCAGAAGATCACCATTGATCGGTTTTATATAGATCAAAGCTTATCGGCGTTGATGATTGCCAAAGCCAGCAATGATTCGGCGGTTATTAATTTCAAAAACGCGATGCTGAAAGAGCCCAATTTTGAGAATGTGGTCTTGCCTCTTTCCAATATCAAGGTAAATCAAGATGGCACCGTTTCCTTTACTCTGCAGTTCAAAATTAAATCGCTTAACTTTGAGGCAAATCAGTAATTGACGGGATCTTTTTTTCGTGCTAAAATTACGTCCAGTTAGTTGAATTAAACGCGATTTCCGGCGCGGGCTATCGGAGCCACTAGGCGATGATAGCGAACGGAATTGCCCTTTTCTTAGGAGGTATTTATAGATGGGTGCGAGAAAGCCAAAGAAGTCTGCCGGTAGTCGTTCCAAAGAGGTCAAACCGGATGATCCGGTGCGGGCGAATATGCCGGTGCCGACGGGAGTGGTGGAGGTTCTGTGCGTGACCTGCGGTTATACCAATCTATCCTAGGACAACGAGAATTATTGCAGGGCCTGCGGCGATCGGATCAAGAACAGCGAACCGGTGTCTCCTGCCCCAGATCTTAGCGACTCCAGTTTTCTAAACGACATGGATGGAAAAGAAGAGGAGGGTGGTCAGGATTTTGAAAAAAGGATGTTGACTGATGAACTGGGAAAAATGGGTGAGCAGGTTCAGATGGGTATTGATATCGGTCGGGCTCTCTTGCCCAAGATTAAGGAGTTGATTCTCGAGAATCAGGATTTCCTCAATGAGGTAGTGACAACGGTTGTCGGCGTGGTCTCTGATTTGGATGAAGGCCTTTCTGACCAGGTTAAGGCAATGTCGGATCGTCACGCCAAGAGGAGCTGGAACAAGTTCCAGGAATTGACCAAGTTAGGATTTACTCGCGAAGAGGCGATGCAGGTTTTGCTGGCGAAGTCCGATTCCAGCGCCAAGCTGAACGAGTCGATCGCAAAGATGGTGTCTAAGGCGCTGGAAGGTCCCAAGAAGAAGTCTGACTAAGAAAAATCAGGACGCTCAGAAATGAGCGTCTTTTTATTTTCCGCCGGAGGACAATTTTTCGGAAACCTCTTCAAAAACCAGGAAGTAGAAACTCGATCGTTACTTGCTGGCAGATAGTCGAGTTTGCACTTCCTGGTAAACCCCCTTCAGCGTTGCCATATCGGCGGCGCTGATTTTTTTGCCAATCCCGCACATAATTATGTGCGGGATTGAGCACCCCGCACTAATTTTGCCGCGTAATATTACGCGATGTGCACGGGCCGAATAGGCCCACCCCTTTGTGGGCGAAGCGCATCGCTGTTTTATTTAAGAAAGATACTAAAACTAGAAATGACTTGATTTGGAATGGCAAAGATTAGTGCTGGGGTTTATTCAACCGCAAGATGATTTCTTCAAACACCGATCCCAAGATTTTTTTGTCGTTTGAAGAAATCTTTTTCAAAACAAACTCTTCAGCTTTTTGGCGGACGGTTTCGTTGGCGGGTCTGATGCCGATACGAAGACGCCAGAAATCGTTGGTTTTTAGATGTTTTTGAATACTCTCAATGCCATGATGTCCGCCGGCGCCTCGTCCGAAATCAATTTTGTATTTTCCAATTTCAAGGTCGCTATCGTCGTGGGCGATCAGAATTTCTTCAGGTTTCGCTCCGGCCTTCTTTGCGGCCTTAACTACGAATTTCCCGGAGTTGTTCATATATTCTTCAGACTTTATAACTTTAAACTTTAAACTTTTAACTAGCGGGCTTTGTTCCGAGTAATCTATAAATAAAAATCCCGCATTGTGGTAGGTGTTCTTGTGTTCCGTGTCCGGGTTACCGAGGCCGATGATTAACTTTATTTTTTTCGGATCAAAGTCCATAAGATTCAGTTTATCAGAAAAAAAAGCTCCGAAATAGATCGGAGCTTGAGGTTTGGTTTAATGTAAGTTGCAGGGCGTGAGGTCTTCCACTTGGGACAGGGGAGCCCAGCTATCGGCCTCAAACCAGAGCCCACCTTCTACTCTGGTGAGTAGAAGGTAGGAATCGCAGGCGGCGTAAAGCGTAATTCTTTCCCTCGCGCCTTTCAGCCGGGCGGTGAAGTGGCCACCAGAATGTTCCACCCAGCTTTGAAGTTCGGTTACGTCTCTCCAGGCGGAGCGCTGCCAATGTCCACCCCTCTTTGTCAATTTCTGGAATTGTAGACCGTCACCATCAATGAAAACTACAATTTCTCGATCCTCGCCATTCAGTTTTGCCTTGTAGAACTGGCCTGCGTCTTTAGATTCAGTTGGCATCAAGGCCTCCGGTCGTAGGTGATTGAGTATTTCTGGAAGTTCTCAAGATTTTTATATCTCTTCTCGGTTTTTAGTAGTTCAACAATCGCGCAGTGAGCCGTCCAGAGCTCTTTTTCTCCGGGCTCCTTGATCGTCCAGTATTTTTGTAGCTTGCGGCTAAGATGGACCGCGCATTTCATCGTTGTTCGGTGAAAGAGGATCATTACCAGCGTCGCCAAGATGATTGAGCTGATAACAATCCCGATCGTCTTGTAGTCACCCAGCGCAAAAGCTATTGCTACGGCAAGAAGCGCTCCCATGGCCAACAGATACAAAACGGCAAAACGTCCGCCGCAGTAATCGCTGATAGGAGAGACCAGCTTGGCCGCTTCTAAGTCGGTCGTGCCGTTTTGGCAGTAGGAGTCTATTACTTTATGCTCGGCTCCGTGCCAAGGAGCGACTTTCCTCATCTCCCAAAAAAGTTTATAGATCGTAATTGTGGATCGCACCACCCGAGATAGCATGCTGTACATGACACATGAGAAGACGATGATGGATAGGAGCGCGAGTCCGTTGGCGAGAATCGGATTTACTATGACGACCGACGCAATGTATCCCATCAAGGATGCGTTGGCAAAAAAAATACAGGCGGCGAACCAGAGATAAAATTTCCAGTCCCGCTCGTCCACGTCGGGCTTGATGTTCTCATGAAGGTCAACTTCAACTGTTACCTGGTTTTTTTCTTCGTCATAGGTTGCGATTGAGGCGAAGTCATTGCTATCAATTCTGATTTTCCCCATTTCTGATTGCTCGCCAATAATGACATCGTTCAGATCCAAAGCCGCCTCCCTTTGTGGTTTGAGTTAGAGTTGTGAAGTTCTACGTAGGATTTTACCAGAGCTTCCTATATTTGTCAATCAGTGATTTGCGTTCATCGGCCTAATCAACCATAATTTAAGCAATTGTTTCTATGAGGAAGTTCCTATTATCTATTTGGGAAATCGTTGAGGTGGTTTTGATTTCTCTGGTAACAGTTTTTATTATCCGCACCTTTGTGGCCCAGCCATTTTTGGTCAGCGGAGCCAGTATGGAGCCGAATTTTCAGGACGGAAACTACCTGATTATTGATGAAGTGACTTATCGTTTCCGGGAGCCGGAGCGAGGCGAGGTGGTGGTGTTTCGTTATCCGAAAGATCCTTCCACTTACTTCATAAAAAGAATTATCGGCTTGCCGGGAGAGCGCGCGGTAGTGGATAATGGAGCAGTCAAGATTTATAAAGGTTCCAAAATCCTTTTTGAAGAAGGAGGCACTAGCGGGTCGGCTGATGTTACGCTAGGAGCTAATCAGTATTTTGTTTTGGGAGATAACAGGTATAATAGTTTTGATTCCCGCAGTTGGGGAGCGGTTTCTAAAAAATATTTGGTTGGGATCGCGCGGGTCAGAGTTTTCCCGATTACTGAATTAGGAATCGTAAATCATGAAATTTTAAAAAATGGCTAAAGTCGTAAAAAAAATAAAACCGAATGTCATCGCTAGCCCGAAGGGGATGCATGATATTTTACCGGCGGACCAGCCACTTTGGGAGAAGGTTCGGAAGGCCGCGCGCGATGTTGCCGCGTATTATAATTTTTCTCGTATTGACACCCCAATTTTAGAAAAAGCGGAGTTATTCACTCGAACCCTTGGTGAAGTCTCGGATGTGGTTGAGAAGCAGATGTTTGAAGTGAAAACGAAAGGCGGCGATTCTCTAATTCTGCGTCCCGAAGGCACGGCGCCGATTGCCCGTTCATATATAGAAAATGGTTTAAGCCATCTTGGTCAGCCGGTGAAGCTTTACTATGAAGGCCCGATGTTTCGCTACGAACAACCGCAGGCCGGGCGTTTCCGGCAGTTCCATCAGGCCGGTTTTGAGATTATCAGCAACGAGAATGACACGGTCTACGATATTCAGATCATGCTTTCTTGTTATCGTCTGCTGGAGGATTTGAAGCTGAAAGAAGTGGGGATTCAGATTAACAGCACCGGTTGTCAGCGTTGCCGTCCCGGTTTCCGCAAGAAGTTGTTGGACTATTATCGGCCGAAAGAAAAATCTTTATGCGGCGATTGCAGCCGACGGTTGAAGGTGAACCCGATGCGTCTTTTGGATTGCAAAGTTCCGTCCTGCGTTGAGTTGAAGAAAGATTCCCCGAATATTCTTGATGGGCTCTGCTTTGACTGCAAGCGCCATTTCAAACGGTTGTTGGAATTTTTAGAGGAGACTAAATTACCATATAGCTTGAACCAGTATTTAGTTCGCGGTTTGGATTATTACAGCAAAACCGTTTTTGAAATGTTCGCGGGCGGCTTTGACTATGCTTTAGCCGCCGGCGGCCGCTACGACTATTTAATTGATTCGCTTGGTGGTCGCCAGTCTCCGGGTGTTGGCGGAGCGATCGGATTGGAAAGGGTAATTGAAGTGATTAAAGCAAAAGAAATCAACCTGGTCGGCAAAATAAAACCTAAGCTTTTTATGATCCACATGGGCGATCTGGCTCAGATCAAGGCGATTGGGATGATTGAAGAACTTCGGCGGGCCAATATTGATGTCCGGGAATCGCTTGGAAAAGAATCCCTGAAAGCTCAATTGAAGATGGCGGATAAATTTAAATCGGAGTGGGCGCTGATTCTTGGTCAGCAGGAAGTTTTTGAGCAATCCATTATTATTCGTGATATGAAGAGCGGCGCTCAAGAAACCGTGCCTCTGAAAAAGGCGGTAGATGTCATCAAGCGCAAACTTCGCTAATGGACTGTGTATTTTGTAAAATTACTAAGAAAGAAATTCCTTCCGAAGTAATTTATGAGGACGATCAACTGTTGGCCTTCAAAGACATTCACCCTTCCGCCCCCATTCATTATTTGGTTGTTCCCAAAGAGCACATTCAATCCATCGCTCACCTGGAAGAAAATCATAGCCAAATTATCTCCAAAGTGATCTACGCGGCCAAGGCAGTGGCGGCCCAGCTGGGAATGAAGGGCTATAAACTCGTTTTTAACGTCGGTCGAGAGGGTGGGCAGGTGATTGACCATTTGCACCTTCATTTACTTGGCGGGTGGAGCAAAAAGGCCGATATTGAAGCTATGCCTCATCCGCGGCTAGACAAGTAGGGCCTGATTAGGTTATTATCTTAAAACTATGGAAGTGCGAAGAAAAGAGGGAGAAAATCCCAATTCACTAATATTTCGTTTCTTAAAGCGGGTACAGCAAACCGGAGTTTTACGCGAGGCAAAAAAACGCCGCTTTTACGGCCGCCCCGCGAATAAATTGAAGCGTAAATTATCCGCCTTACACCGCGTGGAAAAGAAGTCTGCCATGGAAAAAGCCCGCAAGCTTGGTCAGTTGGAAAGATTTGAAAAAAGATAGCGCATGAGTCTGAAAGCAAAGTTCAGCGAAGAATTAAAAACCGCCATGAAGGCGGGCGACGCCAAGAGATTGGGCGTTTTTCGTTTAATGATTTCGGCGCTTAGGAATAAAGAAATTGAAAAAAAAGGTCAGGGTAAAGAAGCAGAGCTTACGGATGAGGAGATCGTTCAGCTTTTGATGAGTGAAGCTAAAAAACGGAAGGAATCAATCGCCGTATTCATTCAGGGGAATCGTTCTGATTTAGCGGACACCGAGAAACAAGAATTGGAGATAATCCAGGAATTTTTACCGCAACAAATGTCGGCCGAAGATACCGAAAAGGCGGTTTCGGAAATTTTGTCCCGGACGGGAGCGAAAGAAATCGGTTCGGCGATGAAAGAAGTGACCAAAGAGTTGCGGGGGAAAGCTGATATGTCTTTGGTTAGCGAGATCGTCAAAAAGAAACTAGCCGGGTAGTATGAAGTTGGTCGTAGTCATCGGTCATAAAAGTTTCCTTAAATTTAAACCGACGATCCGTAAGGTCGCCGGTTTTTTGGCAAAGAAATTGAAACAGGAAAAGGCTTATTTGGAGGTTTATTTGGTAGGTAAAGAGTTTATGAATAAAAACGTGCTGGCCTTTCCGACGCCGAAGAGTTTCCCGCGTCCGGATATTAACCGAAAACCGCTGGGAGAGATCTATCTTAACCCACAATATATTAAAGAAAACGGCGAAGATTTGATCTTTATGTTTATCCACGGGTTTCTGCACTTATTAGGCTATGATCACAAGAGGAGAAATGATAGAATAAGAATGGAAAAAAAAGAAACAGAATTGTTGAAATCGTTACCGGGCCGTTAGGCGCTGCGCACTGAGTGTTTAGCGCTTTATTGCTTACAAACTAATCACTTAATATATGAATTTCATTGTCGGTTTAGACGTCGGTTCGCATAGTATAAAAGCCGCCGTAGCGGAGGTTAAAAAGAACGGGAAACTTTCGTTAGTTAAGGTAATAAAAATGCCCTCCGCCGGCATGAGGAGGGGTCTTATTGATGATCTACCGGAGGCGACGCGCGCGATCAGTCAGGTTTTGTCGGAGGTGAAGAAAGTTTCTAAAAACGCTGTTAAAAATATCTATCTGGGGGTGGGCAGTCCGGATTTTCGGGTCCAGCACTCTCAAGGCATCGTGGCAGTTTCTCGCGCGGATTCGGAAATTTATAAAGACGACATTGACCGGGCGGTGGAGGCCTCACAAGCGGTTAAGTTGCCGCTGAACCGGATGATTGTCCATTCAGTTACCAGGGAATTTATTGTGGATGACGTGGCGGACGTTAGGGATCCGCTGGGGATGGTTGGCAATCGCCTGGAAGTGAGGAGTTTGATTATTGATTCTTTCGCGCCGGCCATAAAGAACTTAACCAAGTGCGTGGAGAGCGCCGGGGGCGGAGTAGCGGCGTTGATTTTTTCTCCGCTGGCGGCTTGTCAGGCAATTTTGAATCGCAATCAAAAAGATTTAGGTGTGGTTCTGATTGATATTGGTTTTGGAAAGACAGGGGTGGCGATTTATGAAGAAAATAAACTTTTGCATACCGCCGTTTTTCCGGTCGGTTCCGGCAATGTTACTAATGATCTGGCTATTGGCCTGAAAACTTCCGTCAGTTCCGCGGAAAACATTAAACTGACCTTGGGTTCGGCGATCGCTAAAGAAGCGCCCGCCCGTGAGATTGTGGATTTGAAAAAATTTGATCCCGGAGCGCGTGGGACGACTGCCAGAAGGTTCATTTCGGAAATTATTGAGGTACGGCTTGCGGAGGTTTTAGAATTCGTGAATAATGAATTGAAACATATCAGTAAGTCAGCCAAGCTTCCGGGGGGAGTGATTATTACCGGGGGCGGGGCGAAGATGCCCGGTATGGTAGATCTGGCCAAACAGGAGCTGAGAATGAGCGCCCAGATCGGAGTTCCAAGTATATTGGATTTTGAAACCTCTGATCCGGATCTGATCTCCCAATCGGAGGATCCGGAGATGGCTTGCGCGCTTGGTTTGCTGCTGCTTGGATCGGAGAAGATGACCGAGGACAAGCCTTTTGATGGAGTCGGGATTTTTAAGAAGTTTTTCAGAATGTTCCTGCCTTAAATTCTAAATAATATGCCATTAAATAGTAAAAAAACTCTTGGCGATTACGCGGCCAAGATTAAAGTGATCGGTGTCGGCGGAGGCGGCGGTAACGCTGTTTCTCGCATGCAAGAGGATTTTCAGATTAAATCGGTGGATTTTATCGCGATCAACACTGATGCTCAGGATTTGGATTATTGTAAGGCCAAACACCGGATTTATATCGGCAAGAACTTAACACGTGGTTTGGGTACCGGTATGAATCCGGAACTGGGACGGCAGGCGGCCGAAGAGACTCGCTCCGAGATCGTGGAAGCGCTTAAAGGAGCTGACCTGGTTTTTATAACTGCAGGTTTGGGTGGGGGAACGGGGTCAGGTGCCGCTCCGGTAATCGCGGAGGCCGCTAGGGAGCTGGGGGCTTTGACGGTCGCGGTGGTAACCAAGCCATTTTCTTTTGAGGGCGCTCAACGGAGCCGGATTGCTCAAGAAGCCCTCATCAAATTGAAAGATAAGGTAGACACCCTGATCGTTGTTCCCAATGACCGCATTTTCAGCGTTATCAAAAAAGACACCCCGGTGGTAAAAGCTTTTGAATTCATTGATGATGTCTTGCGGCACAGCGTCCAGGGTATTGCCGAGCTGATTGCTATGCCCGGAATCGTTAACGTGGACTTCGCGGATGTTAAAGCGATTATGAAGGATGCCGGGTCAGCTTTGGTGGGTATCGGTATTGCCACAGGCCAAGAGAGGGCCGGCTCTGCTGTTGATCAGGCGATCAACTCTCCGCTTCTGGAGACCTCAATTGATGGCGCGAAAGGTATTTTGTTCGCGGTTTCCGGCGGTAAGGATCTGCGATTGAACGAAATTCATGATATTGCCAAAAGTATCGGTGAGTCGGTAGATCCGTCGGCAAAGATCATTTTCGGCGCCTATCATGATCGCAAATTACGCAAAGGAGCTCTAAAAGTTATTTTATTGGCTACCGGATTTAATGGCGCTTCTATAAAAAGCGCGGAGCCATCAATCTCCACTTTATTCAGCGCTGAAATTGCCCCGGTCGCTAAGCCGGTGATGATCTCCAAGGAGGAGATCGTGGCTAAAAACGGAAACGGCGGAGCCTCTGAACGAGTTTCGGATAAGGAGTCCCGCGAAAAGAAAAAAGATGATGACATTTGGGATATCCCGACCTTTCTTAGAAAAAAGAAGTAAGAATCAAAAAAACCAGCCGGAGCGACTGGTTTTTTGGTTTTAGGGCACGATGTGGAATTTTGCGATATCAACGACATTCTTTCGGAAATAATCCATTGTCATCTTTCTGCCGCCACTATGAATCACCGGTGTGTCCTTCTGACACTTCTTCACCTGTTCCGGCGGAATCGCGTAGCAGAAGGCAACCGCGAAACGCACCGGCCAGGCGCGCTTCTGTTGTTCTTCCAATTCCTCTTCGGTCGGTTTCAGTCGGCCTGGATTACCGAAGTGATCGTTGACTTTTCTTTTGCAGGTTGGGCATTCGTAGTGAGCGGATCCTTTGTGGGTCAGAGGATTCTTTTTGCCGGATAAGGCCGATTCGCCGGTAACCAGACTGATGTCGCAGACAAAGCAATATGGACCTGCCCAACTAGCAATCCCGATCAGCGCTTTGCTGTAATCTTTGGCGCCGTGGTTATAAAAGAAGTAGCTTCCTTCCATTTTTTGTACCTTAATGAACCAGAAATAATTTAGCTCTTTTATTATTGGATTGCAAACCCCGTCACCAGATCGAGCACTACGCTTTCTCATCGTTGCAGGTTAAACTCTGATTTTTGTTCGCAAGAATGGGTAATGCGAACTCCGGTGTTTTTCTAGGGAAAGCGGGTAGACGATGCAGTGCTCGGCTCGGTGCGGGGCAAATCAAAAACTCCCGACACTAGCCAGGTGAGTAGATCAAGAAGCGGCAGCGGCTTGAACTGATTGTCTTCGCTAGTTTCGTACACAATGCGTAACTAGATGAGGCAATAGTCGCAGATGCCAATACTTCTTGATTCACTCCCTGGCAGGCGGGAGTTTTTGATTTACGAGCGCCGACTATTAAGAGTGATGCTCAATTTCACTCTCCAACTTCAGCAACCACTTGGTCGCCAATTCTTTGCCACCCAAGCCAAAAGCCAAACCGCCAGCTAATGAAAGCATAGCGATCAATCCCGTGATCAGGGTGTTGATGATGCTGACCGCGACACCTAATTGAACTAAGGACGTTAACAGGCCGAAGATCACCACTACCCACCAGGTGAGCGTGCCCAATCCCTTTGCTCCGTGCAGGTTAGCGCTCATGACTGACGCGCGCACCAAACCTCGGAGGAAGCCAGCCAGCATTAAAGCGGCCAGTAAGATCAACATCGCTACCAATACCTGCGGTACGTATTGTAAGACGTCTCGCAAGAAAGCGGACAAAGTGAAGAATCCCAAAATATCGGATGCTGCCAATAAGAAGGCCAAGACAAAGAACCAGTAGACGACTCTTCCGGCTAATAAGCCAGCATTAAGCTTCATGTGAGCTCGCTCAACGATCGCTTCAACGCCTAATCTCTTCAATAAAGCGTCTAAGCGGACATAGTAGACAACTCGCTCAACTACCTTTTCCAAGACAGCGGCGACGATTAAACCGACGATAAAGACGATTAAAGCGCCGAGCAGAGATGGCAGGAAGTTAGCTACGGTGATCCACAGTTCTTGAATTGAGGCCCTTAAGACATTCAACCAATTTTCAATAACCATTTAGTTAATATAAATAAAAGGTTTCCGACCTTTCTATATGAGTCAATTATAGCATTTTCAAGGGGATGGATAGTCTTCTTGTGTGGAAAACTCATTTTCGGGAGTTGATTTGCTAAAATTTACCTATATGTCTCTTTTGACAAAATACATCATCGCTTCATCTGTCGTCCTAGTGACGATGATGGGGATGATTTATGCTTTTCAGTTTTCTCGGATTGAAAGGAACCTACCTTTAAACGAGGAGCAATTTAATCGGCTGGTGGACTTTGGTCCTCCGACAAAAGATTTTGGTAGTAACAACTCGGTTACGACGCGCGCGGACGACTTTGTCGCGCTGACGCCGTCTGACGCGCCCACAAAGGAATCCGGAGAGCAGATGACTCAATCCCGGTCTTTTTTTCAGCGTTTATTTGGCTGGGGTGATTCCAAGAATCTGGCTCTTAATCCCGCCAAAGAAACTTCGGTGAACACCGACAGTCCTTTTTGGATCCGTTTGCTGGAGCGTTTTGATCCGTTTAGTCTTCCCACGTCTCCCACGAAGGAGTTGAGTGATGCCCGCTTTGCGGTTAAACCACTGCCAACCCCGCCGTTACCATCTCCGACACCCGCTCCTTCAACCATTGGCGCTCCGGTGATCATTCCCCAACCGCAACAAATCGTTCAGGTTATAGAGAAGATAGTGGAGCGGATTATCATCAGAGAAGTAGAGAGGCCGGTTCCTACGCCGGTGCCGGTTCCCACGCCCGCTCCGTCGGCAAAGCCGGCGCCTTCACTTGTTCCGTCTGCAGAAACCAGTTCGGCGATCGCCTGCTCCCTACAAGCTTTTGATAACGCGGTCGGCGGCTCTTCCCACACTTTGATTTTCCGGTGCGACGATCCCAATGTCTGCTCTATCGCTAAAGATGGCGAGAGCTTCATTGATGTTTTGGGTAAGGGTTACTTTAACTTCGCCGGTCTTTCTCCCGCGAACTACAAAATTCGTTGCGGCGATAAATCCCGTTCTTGGAATTCCGCGATCTCGCCGTTTCCCACCAAACCCTCTTACGCTCAATCCGGTTTCCGCTGGTTCGTAAACGATGACGGCGAGATACCCGGACGGCCGCTGGCTGAAATTAACCAACCGATGAAGGGTTCTGTTTTACCCGGAAATGGCCAAGCGCGTTTGCGGTTGGCGGTGATGGCAAATCGCGTTCAGGTTCCCCGGGGAGACGCGAAGTTCAAGTTGCAAGCCGCCCTAACCACTCCCGTGGTCGGCTCCGCGGTAAATTCATCCAACGTCGGCGGTTTGTGTAATAACTTGCCGGATGGGCAATATAAAGATGTTCAGATTTTAGATAAGGTTAAATTTTTTGATAACCCATCGGTTAATGACAAAGTTCTGATGGCGACCAGGATTGATGATCCGTTTTATGGGATTGCCATACCGCAGACTTATAATGAGACAAACTCCATAGTGAATCTAAACGCCGCGATTCCCGCCGATACCCCGGCCATCTGGGATATTTCCCTCCGTCTGTCTCCAATCGGGACGGGCGAGTTAATGTGCTTCCGGCTGGTGCGAAGCGATGGTTTGCAATTGGAGTCGTATGACGTCTGGCCGGCGGTTTATAGCGACCGGTAAAGAAATGAATCTCCCCCAGCTCAGCTGGGGTATCGGAGGTTCACCCCGCACATATATCCATGGAATTGTCGTAGAATTTAACTTGAAAAATAATTTGCAATAACTATTTCTTGCCCGTAATCGTCAGGTTGGATATATGTGCGGGGTTTATTGTTTGTGATCCAAATTCATCCCCAAGTTTACGCTTGGGGTTTTCTTTGGACAAACAATAAAGTTATAATACTTTCAGTTTCTTTTTGGTGACACCGTGGTGCGAGAACAACTGATTGAAGAACTGATCCGTCTTTGGGATGATCCCGGAAATACGGATTCGGAATTGGTTTCCTGCTGGCAGAAACTTTTTGCCTCCATGGGTATTCAGGTGAGGATGCGGGTTTATAAAAAAGGCGGGCGAAAATTGGTTGATTTTGAAGACTCTAATCCCGCTGGCGCGCTGGATATGGCCTGTAACTGCTTTGAAGAGGCCAGCTTCTATCTTAATAACGCGCGGTTAAAGCATTTGCTTAAAGAGCTTCTGTTGGATATTTGTAATAAGTACAGCGTAAAATAAAGCCCCCTACCAGTTTTGGCAGGGGGTGTTTTTTTGCTGTTTAAGTATTCAGACCCCAGAGGATTAGCCCGATAAAGATACCCATCATCAACATCATCAATCGGATTCTGGCTTCTCGCGAGAAAATAGACAACCGGCTGACGGCGGGCATCGGTTTCCACATCGTTCCCTCCAGTTCTTTGCGCCGCTCTTCTGTCTGCGCCCCCAAGTTACGTTCAAGTTCACGATCCCAAGCTTTGTTTTCCACGACCGGTCTCCTATTCGTAAAGAGGTTCTGGGGAGATATTAGCAATAACGAATGCAAATGTCAAATACTCGCTTTGGGGAAAATATGCCAAGAGCTATCTTAAGTAATATGTATAAACCATCAGGCCATCAACTATTAAGCCAATACTACCCACTAGGAGTAAGAGACCGGAGGCCCACTTTGGGATAAAAACTCCGCGCACCATCAACAGGGCCAAAACTACAATATAAATAAACCCAATTGAGCCGAAGATATCAAAAAATTGTGGCGCTAATGAAAACATTAAGGTGGATCCGATGAGAATAGGTCCCGCTCGGGACTACTCCCACTCTCCTCTAATTATCCTTTCTTTTTTCTCCCTAGTCCAACCTTTTATCTGCACCTCCCTTTTTCTTGCGGCAGATTTATTCGGAAATGACATTGATAGATAAACTAAGTTAAAAGGACCCTGTTGTTTCGCGAAACGGGAGCCCTTTCCGGAATTGTGTTCCAAAATTCTCTCCTCTGCGTTAGTGGTGATCCCGGTGTAATATCTTTTTGTTTTTGACTTAGCTAGATAAACAAACCATGACATATTGTAGCTCTTCGATTCGCTGCGCTCACTCAGAGTCCTTCTCCGCTTGCGTGCTTGCCCTGAGCAAGCACGAGCAGAGCGAGTGCGCGTCGAAGGGTGGACCCAGGGAGAATCGAACTCCCGCTTCAGCAATGCGAATGCCGCGTAATGCCACTTTACTATGGGCCCTAACATACAAAAATCTTAAGGTTTTTGTTTAAAAATCGCAATCCTAGACTCAAAAATAAAAATCCCCGATTAGCGTCAAGAAAGTCCCCAGTTTAACAGCTTAAGCGAGGCCATTTTTTGTTCTCGTAGCAACCATAAGCGCAGGATAGTCCAAAATAATGAGCGGAGGGCGGATTTTTGGTTAAGAAATTCATTCCTATTATGAATTTCATCCCAAAAATAGACTGGAGCGAATATATTTTTTCTAGCCGGAGCGGGTTGCGAGAGAATAAAAATAGCCGAGCGACTACTTGGTGTAGTAGAAAAACTCCAGAATTATCAAGGCGAACCAGCCGATTTGTAAAACGAAGAATAAGACGATCTGAATCAGTTCCAGCAGTTGATGGCGGGAAATGCTGAAGTTTTCCTGCACGATTGCATAGATGTCTTCTAGCGTATCCAGCTTCTTTTGAACGATTTTCCGCCAGTCTTCCAGTTTAAATTTCTTGGAAGCCAGCTCGTAGAGGCGAGCGGAGTACCAATCGCCGATCAGTTTGATGTCGCGGTCAATCGCTTCAAAGTCAGCAATAGCTTTAGCGCGGACGTGGATCATTTCCCGGAAGGCGAGTTCCAGTCGTTTACGATTCCAGGTAAAACTTCCTTTGTTGGGGACTTCGGCGAATTTGGTTACTTTTCGCAAACGCTCGTCCAACTCCTGATCCAACGCCCGATAGCGCAAGAGTTGCAGGTTGGCTGTCTGCAGTAAATCTACGATGTCGTCAATTTCGCCTTTAGTGTCAAAAACCACGGCCCCGTCCCAGTCCACGATCACCATATCGTTTTGCGCGTATTTAATCTGGGTAGAGAGGGTATATTCAATTTCTTTTTCATCCAAGGGTTCTTTTTCGGACTTCAGGAAAGCGCCGATCTCAATACTCCGGTTCAAAAATTGTTCCGGATCCCCCTGATAGCCGGATACTAAAGCGATGGCGTACTCCTCGCTCATTCCCAGAACCCCGCCGCGCTTTTGGGAGATTTTCTGGCAGGCATCAATCATCGCCTCGCGGAGTTGGAAGGTCTCCACGGAAAATACATCCTCAACTTCCACCGAGGCCTCTACCAGGAAGTTTTCGGTAGGGTAAGTGCGGATTAAAAACTTGACCGGCTTACCTAATACTTCCTTTTTTTCTTCAGTGGAGGCGAACTGTTTCGGAATTACCGAATCATAATACTGCGGCGCGCTCTGAAGCGGCTTTTGTTCCAGTGCCTCGCCCTTTTTCAGACGAGGGGACTCGGCTATTACGAAAGTAATCAGTTTGTTCATGGCAGTGTTCCAACATCCTTATTTTACCACGGATTTGCCAAAAATTCCTGGAATTTGGATGATATGGCGGAAAAACTGGGGGTGGTGTATATATGTTATTATCGTAATAAGGGACTAGGGCTACCTTGCCTTAAAATAAGCCTGTCTACCGGTTCAGGCAGGCTCAAAATGAGCTCAAAGGTAACCCAAAAGCCCCTTATTCGTTATCTATGCTAGAGGGAGAACACAAGTTAATAGAGCAGGCTAAAGATGGTCAACAAGAGAGCTTCGGTAAGCTTTACGACCATTATATTACCCCGATCTACCGCTTCGTGATGGTTAAAGTTAACCATCGGGATGACGCCGAAGACCTGACTCATGAAGTCTTCCTTAGCGCCTGGCAGAACCTGAAAAATTATAAGTTTCAGGGGTTTCCGTTTTCTAGCTGGCTGTATCAGATCGCCCGGAATAAAGTCATTGATCATTACCGGACGAAAAAGATGCACTCCAGCATTGACGACGTGGACGAGAATATTTTTGAAATAGTGGGCGCGCTGGAAAAAGGGTTAGACACTTCCATTGCTCTCGAGACGGTTAAGGAAGCAATCGCTTCTTTAAGTCCCGACCAGCAGGATGTGCTGGTAATGAAGTTCGTTGAGGATTTAAACAATGGAGAGATCGCGACTGCTCTGAAGAAGAGTGACGGCGCGGTAAGGTTGCTACAGCATCGGGCGATCAATAATTTGAAAGCCAAGCTAATTAGCTCCGAGAATAACGAATCAAAAAAAGAACTTACAAGTTAATTCCATGGAAGACCAATTAATCAAAATTTTAAAATCGCTTAAATCAATCGTTCCGGATCAGGAATTTATTTCCAAATCCAGGAATTTGATTTTGTCCGCCCCCCAGCACACCCGGGGTTGGTTTATTTTTCACGGCGGCGTTTTGCAAAGTATCAAGATGGGCGCCGCGCTTACTTTAGCCAGCGGATTGCTTTTCATAGTTCTTGGAGGAATTTCTTTCTTTAATGTCCGCAACTTATCCCCGGTGATGCTTTCCAGTATTAATTCCAGCAATATTGAAGCCGAAGCCGATAGCGTGGATTTCCACATTCAGTTAGGTCAGGCGAAGTATGATGTTGATTCCGAAAAAGAAATCGGAGCCAAGATAGACGAACTTTTGAATAATCTAAGTCTATGATTTCAATCTTAGGCAGGATAAAGCTCGCCCGCCTGGGTGGGTTGGCGACACTTGGTGTAGTCGCCGTTGGTTTGCTGATCGCAACGCCGGCTTTGGCTTGGGATTTAGCCCCGCGGGCTTCCGCTCAATCGGACGCGGTGAAGTCCGCCCTGAATGAATTGGAATCGCCGGATCATGAACTGACTCCTTTAGAGCAGTTTTCGGGTGTTTTGGGGGTTCTGGACGCCCAAATCGTTGACCTACAAAAGAGTCTGATTTCACTCAAGGGGCTTAACTCCGATCAGGCATCACAGCGTGGCGAGTATCTGCTATTTTTGGAAGAATCCGCGAGTTACCTGACCGCTCTCCGTTTGGATACTGAAGTTGAAGTGGCGGATATTAAATTTTTGGCTGATGATTTAAGAACTTGGAAGGAAGAGATATTTGATCCCCAAGTTCAGGAAATTCTGAATTTTTCTCTGATTCTGCAAGCCCGCTCCATTTTGAGAACCGCGGAGTCGCGTTATCTGAAAATTCGCTCCGACATTGAACGTCTTTCGGATTTGAAAATCCTGACCGATAACCGGGCCAATCTTTTGCTGACCGAAGCTCGGCTTTTGCTGACCGCCGCGGATACCTTGTTGGATCAATCCGAGAATTTGCTGGACGAAGGCGGACAGGATGTCCAGCTAAGGAAGGCAGTCAACGCGGCAATCACGAAAATTAAGCTGGCCTACAGAAAGTTTTTGGATATTAGCTACTTAGTACGCAGCTCCATCAAATAAAAAATCGCCCCTCACGGGCGATTTTTTCTGGTTACTAGTGCCTAGTTTCCAGTGCCTATCTTACCGCGTCCTTTAGTCCTTGCCCTGCTTTGAACTTCGGTCGGGTCATAGCCGGAATCTGGAGCTTTGCTCCGGTCTTCGGGTTGACGCCCATGCGGGCCTTGGCTTTGACCACTCGGAAAGTGCCAAAACCGGTTACACCCACTTCTTCTCCACGGCTCAAGGTTTTGGTGATGGTATCAAATACCGCATTCACCGCTTCCTGCGCAGCCTTTTTGGATTCCAATCCGGCCGCCTTCATTACCGCCTCTATTAATCCTTCTCTTTTCATTTTCGTTATTTTGAAATTATTCTACGACCTTTTTATTAGTTTTTGTAATTCTGATCTAAGTATACAAATTAGGCGCGACAATGCGCAACTGGGTAAACCAAAAAACCAAAGACCCCGCTTGCGCGAGGTCTTTAGCCACAAATTGATAGGGCATTTCTCGATCCGGCTTGCGCTGGATTGAGCAATACTCACAATCACTCTAATTGCCAGTATACTCTCATTGACTTCATAAGTCAACCCCATTGATCTTTTATGCCCATTGCGGTACTCTATGGGTAAATACCAGACTTATAGAAAATAAATGGGATGGTATAAATACAAGTCGAATCTGTATTTCATGAAATTAAATCAATTTATACAATATGACTCAATCACTCCTTTTCGGAGCGGCATTTTTGGTCGTCGGAGTTACCTTAGGTTATCTGGTCCGTCAGCTATTATCGGCCAAGCAATCTAGTTCGTTAGAGCAGAAAGCGAAACAAATTATTTTAGAAGCCCAAGACAAGGCGGTGTCTTTGCTGAATGAAGCAAAAAAAGAAGAGCGGGAAAGAAAAATTCAGGTAGATAAGTTGGAAGAGCGGGCGCGGAGCAAAGAAGAATCTTTGGATCAGCAATCCCGCAATTTGATTAGCCAAGAAAATAAACTTAAGTCCGAGTTGGGTGGAGTGGAGCAGGCGAAAAAAGACGTTGTGGAAACGCAGGCGAAAGCCGTGGCGCAGTTGGAAAAGATTGCCGGGCTTTCCGTCATGGAGGCCAAAACCCGTCTGATGGGTGAAGTGGAGGAACAGCATCGGCATGAGTTAATCCGGAAACTTCAGGAGTTGGAAAAAGATAAACGGGAGGAAATTGAAAAGAAAAGTTTGGATATTATTACTACCGCGATGCAGCGCTATGCCCGATCGCATGTCGCCGATTTAACCACCACCATTTTTACTTTACCCAACGAAGATATGAAGGGCAAAATCATCGGCCGCGAGGGCCGGAATATTCGCACCTTGGAGCGCCTGACCGGGGCGGAGCTGATAGTTGATGAATCTCCGGAGAATATCGTGATTTCTTCTTTTGATCCTTTGCGTCGGGAGATCGCTCGGTTAGCGTTGGAAAAGTTAATTAAAGACGGCCGCATTCAGCCGGCGAAGATTGAGGAGAAAGTTGAAGAGGCGAAGGGTGAATTGGAAAAGCGGATGCAGGAAATTGGCGAGCAGGCCTCGTTGGAATTGGGGATTATTGATTTCCCGAAAGAAATTTCGCAATTGATCGGACGGCTGCACTTCCGCACCAGCTATGGCCAGAATGTTTTAGTGCACTCCGTTGAGATGGCCTACATCTCCGGTATGATTGCCGCCGAACTTGGAGCTAATGTGGATATCGCCAAACGGGGCGCTCTCCTGCACGACATCGGCAAAGCGATCAGTCATGAAGTGGAGGGAACGCACGTTAATTTGGGGCGGAAGATTTTACAGAAATATAATATTGATCCGCGCGTTATTCAGGCGATGGAAGCCCATCATGAGGAATATCCGTTTTCTTCCACGGAATCCTTCATCGTGGCCGCCGCCGACATTCTTTCCGCGGCTCGCCCGGGCGCTCGCCGCGACACGGTAGAAAATTACCTGAAGCGTCTGGAGAATTTGGAAAAGATCGCCACCAGTTTTGAGGGCGTGAAAACCGCTTACGCTTTATCGGCCGGCCGGGAAATCAGGATTTTCGTGGTTCCGGAAAAAATTGATGACTTCGGC
>JBBTRE010000066.1:0-2250 GCA_038065375.1 Patescibacteria group bacterium
TAGTGACTCTTTTATCAAGCGTTAGCGATACCGCTTGGAATCTCACCAGCACCACCGCGGGCAATCAGGTTAGTGATTATATTGTATTGTCTGATAGCGCCGCCGCCGGAAGCTCTGTATGGATTGCCGGTTCGCATTCTACAAATTCAGGTAGAAATACCGGCTGGTCATTTTCCGATATTCCGGCGCAATTGCATTTCAGCTCGGAGCCGGCATATACAAATTATGATGCTGTAATGGCTCCGGTAGTTGTCCATATACGCGATGCTTCCGGTAACCTCGTAACCAACGTGACGAATCAAGTAACACTCGCTATTAGCAATAATCCTAATGTTGGTACTCTTTCCGGTACGACTGCGAAAGCGGCGATAGGAGGCGTCGCTACCTTTAGCGACCTTAGCATCAACAAATCTGGTAACTCTTATACTCTTTTAGCTTCAGCGTCCGGTCTCACCGGAGATACTTCCAATAGTTTTGATATCACCAATCCCAACCAAAGTGGAAGCGGAAGTGGTGGAGGTAGTGGAGGTGGTGGCAGTAGTAGCCTGGCCCCATCACCAGTTCCGGTTCCATCGCCCACTCCAGCTACCCCTTTGACCGATAATTCCGTCATCCTAGCCACTATTGATGCCTTAATTAAACAAGTTTTGGAATTACAAGCTGAAGTCGCTAGGTCGGGTGGCGGAACTCCCGGAGTCATTCTTTCTGAAGTTTCTCGGCCTTTGACTGTTGGAGGCAGAGGAAATGATGTGCAATCTTTGCAAAACTTCCTTATCAGCCGAAGTGTCGGATCAGCTGCCCAAAAACTTCAAGCGGTCGGCGCCACCGCTTACTTCGGTTCACTCACGAGAGCCGCCCTCGCTGAATTTCAAAAGAGCGTCGGTATCTATCCGCCTCTGGGCTACTTCGGCCCTATCACCAAGGCGTATTTGAAGACGATTGGGTATTAAAGGAATGATTGTGTAGTATCTGACGGTCGTCAGATACTACACAAATCGGGTCCGGTCTGTCATTGCGAGGGTAGGCCCGCGGCAATCTTACGAAAATACTATTTATAAATCGCATTATTGTAAGATTACTTCGTTTCACTCGTAATGACGGAAGAAATAAAAGTCGGAACTCGCGACGACAAGCAGGGGGTTGGTTATTTCTTAAATCTCAAAGTTAATACTTTCCAAAAAGCTTCCAGTGTTATCATTAGGCTGAATTTTGAAGTTCCTACTTTTCGTTCGGTGAAAGTTATTGGAATTTCGCAAATTTTCGCGCCAAGCTTGTGGGCCAGATAAGTTGTTTCTATCTGAAAGTTATAACCAACAGAGCTTAATTTTTCTAAATTCATTTTTTTTAAAAAATCTTTGCGCCAACACTTAAATCCTCCGGTTAAGTCATGGTAGGGAAGGCCGAGAATTATTCGCGCGTAAATATTTCCGAACCGGCTGATCATTTTCCGGAAGAAATCCCAATTCACGGTTTTGCCTCCAGGAATATAGCGTGAGCCGAGGACGACATCGCAATCGCGAATCTTTTCCAGCATTGCCGGAATCACCTCCGGATCATGCGAAAGGTCGGCGTCCATTTGAATAATAAAATCCGGCACTACTACATGTAGTAGTGTTTTGAAGGCTTCAACATATGCAGTGCCTAACCCAGATTTCTTTTCTCGGTGAATTACTGTTAGAGCAGAATATTTTTGGCGCAGTTCATCGGCAACTTTACCCGTGCCGTCCGGTGAGTTGTCGTCCACCACCATTAAATGCAGATCGGGGATTTTCAGTGCGAAAATTCTTTCAACTAAAATCGGCAGATTATCCTTTTCATTATAGGTTGGGGTTACGACGTAAACGCGAGTCATAGTATCCAGTATTAAGTATTCAGTATCGGGTATCAAGGATGACCTAGACAAAAGCCCATCTACTATTACGCGTAATAGTAGGGGGGTGCAGTTCAGGCGGCTTGGGAGGGCCTATGGTGATGTTGACTTTTACAGAGAAGTAGTGTAAAATAACCCAGTTATGAAAAAGCTAATTTTGAGCTTATTTCTTGTGGCTTTAGTGAGCGGAAACTTCCTATTTGTAGTTGGGGAGGCGAAAGCATTTCATCATGCTATTATTTTTTGCTGGATTTCCGATCGTTGCGACGATGAGGATGATGAGGAGGATTCTTCTCCCGCTCCGGCTCCAGCGCCTGCTCCGGCACCGGCCCAAGCTCACGCTCCGGCACCGAGCCCAGCTCCTGCCCCCGCGCCCTCTC
>JBBTRE010000067.1:0-6234 GCA_038065375.1 Patescibacteria group bacterium
AACAGCCGGTAATTTACGGTGTCCGGGAAATTGAGGAATTAATGACGAACTGGACCGGCGTGGAATATGGCGAATCGATGAAGGTGGGAAATCTGGATGTTATTTTTCATAACGCCGGGCACGTTTTAGGTTCGGCTTTTATTGAGATTCATGCCGAAGGAAAGAAAATTATATTTTCCGGAGATTTAGGAAACTCTCCCGCGCCGATTATCGGAAAACGCGAAGATCCGCCGGCAGATGTTGATTATTGCGTCATTGAGGGGACTTATGGAAACCGGGTGCACGGGCCGCGCGAAGAAAGGAAGGAAATTTTGGAAGATATGATTGAGGATACAGTGAAGAGCAAAGGGGTTCTGATGATCCCGGCTTTCGCTATGGAGCGCACCCAAGAACTTTTGTTTGAATTGAATGAGTTGTCGGAGCATGGAAGGATTCCCCGCATCCCGATTTTTATTGATAGTCCATTGGCCATTAAACTAACTGAGATTTACAAGAAGCATTACAAATATTTTGATGAGGAAACTCGGAAGTTGATCCAATCAGGCGATTCCATTTTTAATTTCCCCGGTTTGAAAATGACTTTGACGGTCGAAGAATCCAAACACATCAATGATGTTCCGCCGCCGAAAGTGATTATTGCCGGAGCGGGTATGTCTAACGCCGGCCGGATTCTACATCACGAGCATCGTTATCTTTCCGACCCCAAAAACACTTTATTGGTAGTTGGTTATCAGGCCGAAGGATCTCTGGGCCGTCAGTTGATTGATGGAGCTAAAAAAGTGAAAATTTTCGGCGAATCAATTCCTGTCCGTTGCCGGATTGTGGTCGCGAGCGCTTATTCGGCTCATGCCGACCAGCCGCAGCTGCTTTCTTGGCTGGAGCCGATGCGTAAAAATCTGAAAAAAGTTTTTGTGGTTCATTCGGAAGAAGAATCGGCGAAAGAGCTGGTCCAAAAAATGCGGGATGAGTTGGCGATTGACGGCTTTGTCGCTGATCCGGATTCCACGGTTGAGTTATAGAGTTTCCAAGGTTTTTGGTAGAATAATATATATGGCTTCTCGTTTGAACCAACGACATCATCTCAAGTATAAAATCTGCGTATCGGGCGCCGCCGAGACGGGTCATTGCGCTATTGATGCCCTGGAGAAAGCCGAGCAGATTGGCCGGGCGATTGCCGAAGCCGGGATGGTGTTAGTTACCGGCGCCACTACTGGAATTCCCTATTGGTCGGCTAAGGGCGCGAAAGAGGCCGGCGGTATGGTGATCGGAATTTCTCCCGCCGCTTCGGAGTCGGCGCACATAAAATCTTATAAATTGCCCACCGACTACCATGATTTGATTGTTTATACCGGGTTTGATTATTCTGGGCGAAATCTCCTTTTAATCCGGTCCTCGGACGCGGTGATTAATATTTGCGGACGTATAGGGACCCTGAACGAGTTCACGATTGCCTTTGAGGATCACAAACCGACCGGAGTTTTAACCGGAACCGGCGGAATTGCGGATATTATAAAAGACATCGTTGATAAGTCGCATCGGGGTCCGGGGAAAGTTATTTATGATAACGATCCTAGACAACTCATTGATCGGATAATCGCTATGATAGAAAAGGAGAAAGAAGAAAACGGCAAAAAATAAAAATGAAGAAAAAGATTACTAAAACAAAAAAACCCAGGAAAACTCCGAAAAATAACTTAGTTATCTCGGGGTCTCGGGGCAAGGCAGCCAAACCAATCGGAGTAGTCACGCATTTCTATGGCGGCATTGAGGTGGCGATTATGAAATTCAAAAAGCCGGTCAAGGCGGGTTCAGTAGTCCGCATAAAGGGAGCTACCACGGATTTTGAGCAGAAGATAAAATCCATGCAGTACGATCACAAAGATGTTTCAGTCGCCAAAAAAGGGCAGGAAGTCGGCGTGAAAGTTGATGACAAGGTCCGGCAAGGGGATGAAATATTTAAACTATGATCGCGGATTTTTTCTCTCCTGAATATCTAGAAATTTTCGGTCAGATCGCCCTAGCGACTTTTTTAGGGGCGTTGATCGGCATTGAGCGAGAGCTGGCAAGAAAGAATGCCGGCATGCGGACTTTCGCCCTTGTTGCTTCCGGTTCGGCCATGTTCAGTATTATCTCCCAGATGGCTTTTGAAAGCTTCCTCGGCTCTAGCTTTGACCCTTCCCGCATCGCCTCTCAAGTAGTGGTGGGCATCGGCTTTATTGGCGCCGGCTCAATCCTTTCTTCTCAAAACAAAGTCCGCGGGCTAACTACTGCCGCCGGTCTTTGGGTCTCCGCCGCTATCGGCATGGCAGTTGCCTACAAGTTGTATCCGCTCGCGATTTTTGGCACCCTGGTCACGATCTTCATTCTGCTTTTCCTTTGGATTATTGAGCGCAAATTGATCAAAAAGATGGGAAGTTTGGCCGCTCATGACCCAGAAGAAGATTAAGCAATTCTTGCTTGGGTTCGGCGTATTATCAGGCACGATTATCGGCGCCGGAGTTTTTTCTTTGCCGTACATATTTAAGTTTTCCGGAATTAGTCTCGGATCTGCGTATTTGGCGGTTGCCGCCTTGGCCTATATTGCTATTTACCTGATGTACGCGGAAATAGTGGAAAAGACTCCGGGTGATCATCGTCTGGTCGGCTATTCTAGGATCTATCTTGGAAACTGGGCGAGTGTTCCGGCTGTCCTGATGACTATTATCCAGGGCATTCTGGTTCTTACAATCTATCTCATTTTATCGGAGAGTTTCGCCCATCTTTTATTCCGATCCGGCTCCAGTGAGCTGAAGATAGTAATCTTCTGGTTTATTTCCTCCGCGATTATTTTATTAGGACTAAAGAAAATCGCTAAAACCGAGTTGGTAATTACCTTAGGGATACTGGGAATTTTTGGGTTGGTGTTCTTTTTCGGACTGGAGAATTTAGGTGGAGTCTCCCGTCAAGATTTTATTCCAGTTTGGGGGAACCTTTTTTTGCCGCTTGGTCCGGTTTTGTTCGCTCTTTCCGGTCGGGCAGCCATTCCGGCGATAGTGCGCCTTGGCGGACCTGCCTCGACTGGCCAAGGCGGGCCGGTGAAGAAAGTGATTATCTGGGGCGTGGCGGTGCCGGCGCTGGTTTATTTGCTTTTCGCTTTTAGCGTCGTCGCAATTTCCCCAATCGTCACCCAAGACGCCGTTACCGGATTGCGGATGGGTATTCCGGGCTGGGCTTCCTGGCTGCTGGGAGTTTTAGGAATTTTGGCGTTGATCAGTTCTTATTTGGCGATCGGTTATGACGTGGATAAAAGCTTAGAGACCGACCTTAAAGTTTCTTATTGGTCTCGTTTCGCTTTGGTGATGCTGGGCCCGATCGCTCTTTATTTCGGAGGGCTAAGAGATTTTCTGTCTATGATCAGCTTCACCGGAGGGATTTTTATCGCCCTGGAAAGTATTTTTATAATTTGGATTTGGTTGAAGATGAAGAAGTTGAGACTTAATTCCGACGCTCCGGTCGGAACCCCGACCTTTTGGCGTCGGGGTTGGATTTCCGGTCCCCTCATCGCTTTGTTCTCCATTGCGATTATTCATGAGATAATCAAAGCAATACCAAAATGAACCAATATCAAAGTCCTAAAGCGCCTCTTTCTAAGAAATCTCAGCAAGAATTTAAAGCCGTTGCCGGCGTGGTTTTATGCAAGAGTTGCGGGGCCGCTTATCACAAGAAATCCTGGCGGCACGGAATGGAGGAATTCAATAAAGCGGAGACCGCCAGTATTTCTTCAGGAAAAAAGGACGTGCCGGTGAAATTTGCTCTTTGCCCGGCCTGCGAGATGATTAAGAATCATCAATATGAAGGGCGGATCACTATTAAAAATCTTCCGGTTGGTTCGGAACGTTCGTTGCGGGAATTAGCCGAGGGTTTTGGAAGGCGCGCCCACGATCAGGATCCGATGCATCGCTTAATAAGCATCAAGAAACTAGACAATGGAAATTGGGAAATTAAGACGACGGAGAATGAGATGGCTAACAAGTTAGCCCACAAGATCAAAACTTCTTTTAGCCACGTAAAATCCCGCACGCATTTTGCAGGCGACCCGAGCGATGTGGCGGAAATTGTGATTGATTTCTCATCGTGAAGCCCATCAAAAGAAAAGGCGTGGGCATACTGATTATCACTGATGTGCCAAAATTGGGCCGCGTGGCCTGTCTGCAGTCTCGGGGGTACTTTAATACTGAAGAAATGCGCCCGCAATATTATTCCGGCGGATGTCAGGTGACGGTTTATGGCGGAATCAAGAAAGGCGAGACGCCGAAACTGGCTTTACTGCGGGAAGTTGGAGAAGAGCTTGGTTTAGCGGTCAAAAAAATGGTCAGCCGCGCCCACTTAGTGAAAGTCGGCAGTTTTAGCCGGGCAAATGAGGAGGGCGTGGTCTATGCGGCCTATTTGGGATATGAATTTTTAAACAAGGTTCGTCTGATGGCGGATTCCGGCGGCTTACGGCTGGCTAAGCCCGTTGAATTAAAAAAAGCTTTGGACTTGAGCAAATTTAAATCCGGCGTAAAAGATCGGTTCGCGTTGGCCGTATTTCCCGACACCCACCGGGTCGTGAAAAAAGCGTTGATGGCCTTCCGGAAGAAGTAGGGCCTAGTTTTTCCGCCGGCAACCCGAGCGATCTTTTCCGGCACTTTTCCGATGCCGTAGAGCTGCACTTCAACATCTTGGGTCGAGGGATAGATGTGCCGCCGGGCGTCATCTCGAAAAAGGAGTGTAGGGACCCCGTTGGTGCCCCCGAAGAATCAGGTTCGTGCCGGAGTCGGGATTGTGGTCTTATTCTCGACCTAACAACTGAAGCAGGCATGAGGGCGTTTGACTCGGGCATGGGCTACGACTAGTGGGACATTAGAATCCCCTCCAATATTTATCTTGCGGGGATCTCTGTTTTTAAAATGTCATAATTAAAGCGTGGATAGGATAACAAAATATCTTTTCTACGCTTTTTTAATTTCCATTCCAGTTGGGACGAGATTTTTGATTCACCAGTTCACTAACGGATTTGATGAATACGAAGCCATCTTCATTTATCTGAGCGACATTTTGATGGCCGGGTTTTTGGTGAGCTTCTTTTATAAATTTGCGTGGACACAGTTCCGAGATCAAAAAAAGCCGTTATTTTTAAAGATTTTTTTGATGTTTTCCGCCGCCTCAATTTTTGTGGCGTTTTCCAAGCCACTGGCGATTTATAATTTTGTTCGTTTGGTTTTGCTGGCAATGATGGCGTTGGCTACGGCGAAGCTCCTGAAAATCGGCGCGGTGAAATTTGAAAATATTTTGGCAGTGATTGCCGCGTCGTCAGTCGTTCAGTCGTTGGTTGGCATCGGCCAGTTTATTAAGCAGGAAAGTTTAGGGCTCGCGCGGTTGGGGGAGCCGGTCATCGGGCCGAATGTCGGAGGGGCGGCAAAGATTATCGCCGAAGGCGGAAAAGTTTTACGCGCTTATGGCACGCTTCCGCACCCGAACGTTCTGGCCGCATTCTTAATAATTGGTTTGCTGGCGATTTTATATTTCCTTCTCCGGCCGATTGACAAAACAGACCCAAGTTATCGGCCTATTCGCGCGAATAAGAGCATAACGATTCGGGATGGATTATTAGTTATTGGCTTATTCATTATTATTCTAGGGTTGGTTTTTTCTTTTTCTCGTTCGGCTTGGCTGGTGGGCGCGATCTTCATTGGAGCGTTTTTGATCTGGGCGCTGTTCCACAAAGAATACCGCCAGCGGGCGGCGCAAATTTCCGTTATTCTTTTGTCCATCTTCTTAATTTCTATTTTCTATTTCCACTCATTTATTTTGCCGCGCGCGCAAGTTAGCCCTAGCGAACCGGCGGTTACTCAAAGGATCGGTTATAACGATATCGCGCTAAATATTATCAAAAATAATTTGCTTGGGGTCGGGATTGGTAATCAGGTTTTATATTCGGTGAAAAATGAAGTTTATCAAAAATTCGGGATGGACAAGGTTTGGCAGTGGCAGCCAATCCATAACATCTACCTGCTAATAGGCGCGGAAATCGGCATCTTGGGGCTGGCGGCGTTTTTGATTTTTATAACAGCGATTTTAGTATCAAGTATTAAGTATCAAGTATTAAGCCATAATTCATCATTTGTAACTCAGCTAATAATGCTCATGGCATTATTAGCACTCGGCCTATTTGACCATTTCCTCTGGACTCTCCAGCCCGGAAGACTTATTTTT
>JBBTRE010000068.1:0-3779 GCA_038065375.1 Patescibacteria group bacterium
TGCTCCCGGCAAAAGTAAATCGCTTGGTAAACCACCAGAGCGAAAGCAAATTAGCCACCGTGCTGGCGATAATCGCGATGTTGTAGCCGGAAAGAGCGACTAAGTGGCTAGTGCCGGTTGCCCGTAGCTTTTCTTTGAACTCGTCGGAAAATTCCGCCGTCTCGCCCAGCACCAGACCCGACATGAACGCCGCTTTATCAAACGGCAGAACTTTCTGGAAACTGGAAATGAAAAAAGCTTTCACTTCCAGCAGGGCGAATTTAATTTTTGATCCATTGCCGCGCGAAATCAGCTCTATCTCCGGGAAACCCATCAGACCGGCAATATTTTCTTTTTTGAAATAGTTTTCCCAATCCCCCTCAACAGTTTTAATGACGCCGGTTACTTTAATTTCATCACCATATTTATATTCCGGGTAACGTGGCGCGGCGAGCTGAATATTGCCCACCACTATTTTTTGGCCATCAATCCTCTGCTCTTGGTCGCTGACGATTCCCGAAAAAACCACTTTCTGTCCGTACGGAATCGGTTCGGGTTGCCGCCAGGCATCAAAAGCGAAAAAGTATAAAGAACCGACGACTAACGACAAAATAACTAACGACACACTGCCAACAAATAACCATTTACGACGAATGACAAAAATACCGACTGATAAAACCAAAATCAATAAAGCGGAAATCCAATACGGATTAGCGAATCCGCTGGCGATGCTCGCCACTAACACTCCGGCCAGAAAAAAGCAGGCAAACCAAAAGAAAATATCGTGTAAGCGCATTGCACGATATTATACGGCTCTATGAATAAAAAAGGAAACTAATCGGAAAAAGCCCAGATATAGGAACTTTCGGAATTTTTATAGAGCTCACACAGTTTCAACTCCTGACCGCCAAAACCTAATTGATTGCAGGCCGAACCAGGATTAAAACTAACCGCTATCGCGATGTGACGGCCGATGATGACTGTAGACCCGGTAGCGGGCGGCCAGGAGGAAGACGGTGCCGGTGTTGGAGCGGGCGATGTTGAAGGCGTCGGACTAGGCGCTGGCGCTGTGCCGGGCGGCGCGGAAATCAGATTGCCATTAGCGTCAACTATCGCGCCGCTGGGAGTCATAAACGTTCCTGGAGCTAAAGCCGGAGCCGCTGGGACTGGAGCGGGAGCGGGCACTGGTACCGAAACAGGAACTGGCACAAGAACGGGAATTGGGGCGGGCGCTGGTTTCGGTTTTGGTTTAGGCGTGGGAGCCGGGGCTGGCTTCGGAGCTGGAGCAGGCACTACCACCTTCGCTTGTTTCAATTCGGCGAGTTCTTGTTTCAAAGCTGCCAACTCATCCTTGACTGCGGCTACTTCCGCTGGGATTTGCTGAATAAGCGCCGCAGTTTCTACTCTATGTTCCGGCAAAGCCGGAGCGGCGATCAAACCCAAATTCCAAAGCAAAACCCCGCCAACATAAACAATCCCCGATAAGATTGAACCTATCCACCCAAACATAATTAAACTATATCAAACTCAAGTACAAAGTGGCTGTGGAAAACTAATTTATAATTCCCCCGCCCAACATTGCGCCTTTTTTGTCGTAGAAGACGGCGGATTGGCCGGAAGCCACAAATTTCACTGGACGCAGGAATACTAGGGAATAGGTTTTAGGGTTTAGGACAGCGGGGAAAAGCGGTTGCCTATAACGAACTCTTGCCCAAACTTTTTTCGGGATTTTTTTCGTAAACAAATTCAGGTCGGATAATTCTACCGATTTCCGGTAAAGCGCCGGATGATCTTCGCCTTCGGCGACTACCACGATATTTTTCTTCACATCTTTTTCAGCCACATAAAGCGGCTTGGCGGTTCCGCCCACGCCGATGCCGTGACGTTGCCCGATGGTGAAAAAATGCGCTCCGTTGTGGGTACCGATTTGTATAAACTCTTTTGTAAGATTGCTTCGTTGGGCTCGCAATGACTGACGGGAACGAATCGCATGACCAGCAGAAACAGCTCGCGATGACGGGCGGGGGTCGCTCACAATGACGATCGGGCCTTTCTTGGGTTTGATATATTTCTTCAAAAAATCCGGCAGATCTACCTGCCCTAAGAAACAGATGCCTTGTGAATCTTTTTTCAGGGCGTTGTGCAGGCCGAATTTCTCCGCCAGCTTCCGCACCTGCGGCTTTTTATAATCCCCAATTGGGAACAAACAGCGCGCGAGATGTTCTGGTTTTATGGCCCAAAGAAAATAACTTTGGTCCTTGTTTGTATCTCGCGCAGCCATTAGGGAATAGGATTTAGGGATTAGTGAAAAATTTTTGCTTTTCCTATTGCCTACTCCCTGTTGCCTAGTCCCTAGCCTGACGTAATGCCCAGTCGCAACAAAGTCTGCACCAAGAGAAATGGCCTTGTCATAGAAAAGCCCGAATTTAATTTCTTTGTTGCACATCACGTCCGGATTCGGCGTGATCCCCTTTTTGTAGCCGGCGACCATATAATCCACCACCCTCTGCTTATATTCTTTTTCGTAGTCAAAAGTATAAAAAGGGATATCCAAATGCTCCGCGGCTCGGCGCGCATCTTCCGCGTCCCGCTCGGCACAACCATCCACGTTGAAGCACTTCAAATGCACGCCGATAACGTCGTAACCCTCCTTTTTGAGCAATGCCGCGGCTACGCTGGAATCTACTCCGCCGCTCATGCCAACGAAGACTTTTTTACCGAGCTTCTTTTTCATAGTTTACCGGGAAGTGTAAATGCGAGCTGGCCATGCTTTATTAACTCGCATTTCTACTTCCCGGGGAATATTATGCCACAAATCCAACCCCAGCACAATTTGTATCAAGACTGGCCTTGAATCAGAATCTCTGCGAACTGCATCGCCTGCGGCTCTGATTGCCGTTGCAAATGTTTCTGCCGCAAAATGTGCGGGGTGCTCAATCCCGCACATAATTATGTGCGGGATTGGCAAATAAAAAAGCCCCGATGTAAACCGCTCCTAAGCGGGTCTATCAGGGCTATCGGGCTCCGGGGGCCATTCGGTCTTCATTCTCATAGGCAAATATCGAGTCCCAAGACCAGCTTTGACTGATCTATACAGAACATAGAAAAACACAACGAGGATAATTGGGGCAAAAATAATGTTAACTGCCAGATGAATTTTTGGATTAGATTTCCGAAAAAGTCTGTCATTTATCAAGCATAGAACAAAACCGATCGGAAAATATGCAACCGCACCGATTAGCACCCACCAGTACCAGGCCATAGGATTCTCCTCGAAATGAACTGCCAAAATGATACCACAAAAAATCCCACACATAACGCTTATGCGTGGGACAAGGCCCGCGATAAAGCGGGGCGTTCAATTCAATCGCGATGAGAAAAAAGCTTGCAATGCCTGAGGCAGTAGCTGAAAAGATAGATCGAGCAAATTGGCCAAAGCAAAATGGAAAACAGAATGGCAGACACCATCTCAATGATCTGCAACGGAAAAGTCATCCATCCCAACCCCACCGCGGAACTCGGACCAAATGTCCAGGCGCACATCAGGCAATATACAACCGTCCACCAAGATTGAACGATCCCGAGAAGACACCAAGCGCAAACCACCCACCAGTACCAAGCCATCATTTCGCTCCCTCCGAAGTTTCTGATTGCCCACAGCAACTACTTTCTGCTTTTGTTGCTTCCTGCTCTTTCTTTTCACTGTTACGCCTAGCGGCCTCTCCTATGACTAGTGGCAATGCAATTGGCCAGCCTATCAAAACGAAAACATCTACGCCATCAGAACCGCTCTTCATTAT
>JBBTRE010000069.1:0-32019 GCA_038065375.1 Patescibacteria group bacterium
CGCCACCACCTAAAAGTTTCTCCGCTCCCGCCATATCCAGAATTGTCCTTGAATCTACCTGGCTTCCTACTTGCATAGCCATCCGAGCGGTGATATTTGCCTTGATCAGGCCGGTGACAACTTCTACTGACGGCCGTTGAGTAGCTACTACGAGATGAATGCCGGTGGCGCGAGCCATTTGAGCTAGCCGGACAATGGAGCCCTCAATCTCTTTTCCGTAGGCCGCCATCAAGTCGGCCAATTCATCAATAATCATTACCAAATATGGCAAAGGCGGGGATTTCTTTTGATTATAAGATCGAATATCACGCGCCCCGGCCTCCAGCAGGATTTCATAGCGCCGCTCCATTTCTTTGATCGCCCAGCGGAACAAACCGACTGCCTTTTTGCCCTCGACGATGACCGGAGAAATAAGATGGGGGATGCCGCCATAAACCGAAAGTTCCACCCGTTTTGGATCTACCATCGCCAGCCTCAAAGTAGCCGGGGAATTTTTATAGAGAAGAGACATAATCAGAGCGTGAATGGCGACACTCTTGCCGCTACCGGTGGCTCCAGCAACTAAAAGGTGGGGCATCTTCTCAATATCAGCCATAATCGGTTCGCCGCTGACGCCGCGTCCAACGATAAAGGCCAACGGTCCGGATTCCTTGAATTCCGGATAAGAAATCAGACTGCCCAATCGGACGATAGCGGCGGATTTATTCGGCACCTCAATACCAACCAGGGATTTTCCCGGGATCGGAGCTTCTATGCGGATCGGGTGAGCGGCTAAGGCCAGTGACAGATCGGAGTTGAGAGCGAGGATTTTTGCTATCTTCACGCCTTCGGCCGGCTTCAGAGTGTAGCGGGTAACTTTGGGGCCGATGTTAATCTCGCCCATTTCTACCGGAATTCCAAAACTATCCAGGGTTCTTTTTATTATATTAGCGTTGGCGCGCAGATCCCCGGATGTGGGTTTCTCTACCGATGATTTTAATAAGGAAGCGGGCGGGGCCACGTAATTGCCGTATTCTTTGATTTTTAATTCCACTTTCTTTTTCTCCGGCAGAGCGGCTTCAATTTCCGGGATGTCCTCTTCTTCACCATCCTCCTCATCCATTCCCTCTTTTTCCTCGTCTTCATCAATCTCATCATCTTCTTTGGCGCCACTATTCACTATCCGGTTTTCTCTGGTGGTTTCCTCCGATTTTTTAGTAAGCCGTTCCACCCTTTCTTCTTCCGAAAGACGGCGGAATTTTATTGAGGCATTAAAGGTTAACAGAAGCGAGGCGGCTAAAAGAAGAAAGGCCACTATAATAGAAGCGGTATATCCAAAAGGCACTTCCAGGAAACCGACGATTTTGCCGGCCATGCCACCTCGGCCGTCCAGCAAGATATCTAATAGCCCTAACCCGGACACAATAAACATCACTGATCCGATTACGCTGGTGGTGATAAACATCCTTTGCCTGGAAAGGAAAAGGGTGGCGGCGACGATAATCGCGATGGTCGGCAGCAGGTAATAACCCCAGCCAAATATTTTATCCAGAACTAAATAGGCGAATTCACCAACCGGCCCGGCTTTGTGAAACGATGAAAGCAATAGTAGCGCCGCTACGCCAAGCAGAAAAATAGCGATGATGCTATTTTTTGTTTCCGGGCTGATTCGAGAGGTTTTTTTATCGCGTTTAGCCATTGTTTACATTATAATAGTTTTGCAAAGTTTCCGACATCCTTTAGTATAGAAAATATGGCTCTTACTCCCAAAGACTTAGTTATCGGTTTTGATATGGACGGCGTTATTCTGGATAACTCCCGTAATAAAATTGCTCTCGCGGAGAAGTTTGGGTTCAGTTTGAAACTGGAGGACACGCCGTCTGAACGATTTCATTCTGTGGTGCCCGAGGTTATCCTCAACCAGATGCGTCCTTTGCTGTATGACGATCCGGAAATGGCGTTAAAAGCAGAGACGATACGAGGGGCGATTGATGGGCTCAATAAAGTCCGGGAGGCGGGGATATCCTATTTTTTGATCTCTCGGCGGAGGAATTGGTCGATGGCGGTCCGGTCGCTTGAACATCACGACCTTTGGCCGAAGTTTTTCAATCAGCAAAATGCCTTTTTCGTTTTTGAACCGGAAGACAAGGATGAGCGGGCGAAGGCCCTGGGCGTAAACCTCTACATTGATGATCAACCGACCGTTTTGGAAAAATTAATTTCGGTAGAGAACCGGATTTTGTTTGATCAATTCAACTTGTTCGGTAAGCCGAGCTTTCCTCACAAAAAGGTTTCTTCCTGGGAGGAGTTATTACCACATCTTTTATAAGGACTGCAAAAGACCGCATACGAAATTACTAAAAATACGAAAGTACGAAAATGAAAAAAAAGATCTTCCAAGCTTACGACATTCGCGGTCGTTATCCAGACGAAATCAATACCGGGGCAGTCGCGGAGATTGCTGTTGTTTTAGCGAAAAAATTCGGCAAGAAAAAAGTGGTTGTTGGTCAGGACGCGCGCCTCAGCTCTCCCATGCTCAGCGCGGCAGTGATAGAGGCTCTAGTCCTTAGTCGTAAGTCGTCAAAAGTTGTTTCTCTGGGGCTCTGCACTACGCCGATGTTTTATTTTTGGTGCCATAAGTTAAAATTGCCCGGCATTATGGTGACAGCTTCCCACAATCCGAAAGATTTTAACGGCCTGAAAGTTGTCGGACCCAGCGGAGAAATAATCAGTGGGACGGAGATTAAACAATGGATTATTTAAAACCTTACGTCGGATTTTTAAAAAATAAAATTAAACTAGCCGGGCCGCTAAGTGTGGTCTTTGATTGTTCCAATGGGACCACGGGAAAAGTTCTCAAAGAACTTTTCAGTATTAAGTATTCAGTATTAAGTATTAAGTATAAATTGATTAACGAAAAACCTGATGGGAATTTCCCGGCCCACGGGCCGAACCCGATGTTGCCCGGCGCCCTGAATCAACTGAAGAGCGAGGTCAAAAAACAAAAAGCTGATTTCGGGGCGGCTTTTGATGCTGATGGAGATAGGGTATTTTTCGTGGATGATCGGGGGCGGGAGGTTCCAGGCGACGCGGTATTGGGATTGATTTGCCAGGCCTTCAAGGGACCAATCGCGGTTGATGTGCGAGCCGGCTATTTGGCCAAGGAGTTAATAAAAGCCGGTGGTAAAAGGATGGTTGAGTCCCGAGTCGGCCATTCTTTCTTTAAGAAATTGATGAAGGTTAAAAAATCTGATTTCGGCGGTGAAATTTCCGGGCATTACTATTCACCTTTGGCGACTGGTAAATCTTTTGATTCTGGCCTTGCGGCGGCGGTTTATTTCGCCAATGCGGTTTCTGAGCTAAAAAAGTTAGGCGGCAAACTCTCGGAGTGGCTGGACAGTTTGCCGAAATATTACCGTTCCGGCGAATTGAATTTTTCCGTTTCAGACAAAGATCGGATAATGAAGGGGGTTGAGAGGCATTATTCCAGACTGGCCAGAAAAGTTTCTAAAAAAGACGGATTGAAAATGGAATTTGCTTCGCCGGCCGGCGAATGGTGGTTCATTGTCCGTCTGTCGCAAACCGAAGATTTCCTCCGGCTGTGTTTGGAGGCAAAAGATAAAAAAGTTTTTGACCGGCGGCTTGCCGAATTAAAAGCGCTACTTTAAAATCAATTCAGAACTTTTAGAGGTCAGCCTCCTCCTTCTCTGTAAACTCTCTTCGCGTTGCGAGGAGAAATTACCGGGAACAAGGAGTGAGGAGGCAGCTGTATACCCTACAGCCACGACGAACGACACAGTTAACCGGGAATTTCTCCCGCAACCCGCTCACGGGACAGGCAAATTTTATCTGATAGCTTTGTTGCCCGGATTGGAGATAGATTTCTATTCTCCAATCCGGGCGCCTCGCTCTAAGAATAAAATTTCGCCGTGTCGCGATAGAGCTTTACAGAGAAGGAGGAGGCCAAGTGAAGATCCTTGACGGACGCGTTCTTGCGAAGAAGATTTTTGATAGATTGATGACTTGTCCGAAACCCGCCAAGCAATTAGCAATCTTGGTTCCGGCGAATAATGATAAAGCGAGCGAGGGATTTATCGCGGAGATCCGTGATGCCGCTCAGTCCTTAGCCGTTGCCACCAGAATTTTGTATCGGGCTGATGGCGCGACTACTAAAGATTTTGCTGAAGATCTTCGGCGTTGGGGATCCGACCCTTCAATCGGGGGGATAGTGCTGATTTTGCCGTTGCCGTCGGGTATTGATCGGGAAAGCGTTTTGTCCGCTATGCCGATAGATAAGGATATTGACTGCCTGAATCCCGCGAATAATTTCACCGTTCCTCCGGCCAGTCTGGCGGTTTATCACATCTGGCATGAGATTGTTCCGAAAGAGCTTCGTTGTATTGGCGATCCATGCAAAGTTGCGATGGTCGGGCGCGGTCTGCTGATTGGCAAGCCGATTGCTGATTCCTTGCGGGCTTATGGCCACCCCGTCTCGGTTTTCGGCAGAAATAGTGATCTGGCCGGACTGGCAGAGGCAGAGTTGGTAATTTTGGGTACCGGCGTTCCCAAGTTAATCTCGCCAACCATAGTGAAACAGGGAGCGATAGTTGTTGATTTCGGGTATCCGGGCGATTTTGACCACACCCACCCGGAAGCGGACAAGATTGCTTGGTACGTCCCCGCAAAGGGCGGCACTGGCCCGTTGCTGGTTGCCTGTCTGCTGGAAACTTTTTATCAGTTGACAGAAAGTCTCAAATAGTTTATTATCTTCTCGGTTCGTTAATAGGCCTTCAGTCCATTGTGGATTGATTGCCCGATTCAAGGACGTTGATTCAAGGAGGAAGAAATGGGCACCGGTAAGAAACTTTGGAAGCTCGTCGCCGTTCTCGTCATTGTTTGCTCTCTCTCAGGATGCATGGGTGGTGGCGGTGGTATCGGCTGGAGTTTGACTCCTTATGGAGGTATCGGCGGCAACACCGATCGCGACCATCAGAAGGGCTTGAGTTGGCAAGCTGGTTTCTCGGTCACTCTGTTCAACCAGTTCCCGGGCGCCCCGGCGGTTCCGAACTTCCCCGGCTATTACCGCAATGATGTGCGCGTGGAAAATAACAATAACAACAGCAACACCCAGAGTCAGACGCAAAATCAAAGTCAGTCGCAGTCCCAGGAGCAGGGCCAGAGTCAGGCGGCGCCTCCCACATCTCCTCCGCCTTCGGGTGGCGATGATGACGATGGCTGCAAAGGTAAGGGCCACGGCCACGATCATCACGATGACGACCATCCTGGTGATGGACACGGTCATGATTGTGACGACGACGACTAGAAATAGCGATTAGGGATTAGTAGTTAGGAAATCAAAGGCCCCGAGCAATCGGGGCCTTTTCATTTTCAGAAATTAGAAAAGAGTCGCGGGTAAAATTTCTTCTGTCCAATTAAATTGCGCTTTCGCCGGTTGATCAGAATTCCTCTGTGGAACCATTAAATGCCCCTGTTTTTTCGCTAAGTCGTACAATTCTTTGGTTATTTTTACATCATTCAGGCAATAAGCCGCTAACTCATCCAGCTTCCCTTCATTATATAGGCGAATTGCTTCCAGGCCGCTGGAGTGAGTTTTTCCGACCCCGAGATTAGTTTTTGCTAATGAGTCCAAGCTGACGCGGTGGCCCAGCGCCAATTCTATTTCATCAAGCAAATCCAAGCGGGGCAGGGCGAAGATATTAAATTTACAATGTTTCTCCAGAACCGGCAGGTCAAAGCGGTTCATGCTGAAGCCAATTAAAAGCCCCGCTTTTTGAATGAGCGAGGCGAGTTTGTCCATTTCATTTTCGGCAAACGAAAGGTACTTGTCTTGGTTATAGGAATAGACACCAACAAAGGAGACTTCTAGTTTACCAACGTTGTATTGACCGCCGACATCAGCGAAGCTGTTTTTTGTTTCAATATCAATTACCAGCTTATCCATTTAAACGTGCTTATCCGCCACGTTGGAAGCAGCATAGCTGTCCGGCTTGGTCTTGACTTCAAAATTGTTGGCGCGGATCATTCCGACCAATTCCTGAATCATCTTTCTGGTTTCGCCATTCTGGCCGATATCAACGTGAATCGCGAAATCAAATTTAGGGGCGTCTGTAAAAGCCGCCAGTCCCTCCGAAAATTTATGAGCGGAATCCAGGGAAATTAGAACTTCCCGAGTAATGCGTTCCCGAAGGGTGTGAAACTTTATCGTCTCACCGCTTCTGGTCCAGAAATAGCGGGCTCCTTTACCGATCCGATGCACAACGATAGCGGTAACGAAATCAGCCCTCTGGTCGGCATTGGCTTGAGAGTCGGTGCCGATTGTAACCCGGTAATCCGAAAGGCGATCCTGCTTCATAAAGTCCACAATTTGCTGGAGCACCTGATCGGCGCTAAGCGGGAACGGGATGCTGCTATTGAAGTATTTATCCATCGGTTATAAACTACCCCTTTCTGCGCGCTTTGTAAAGAAGCTGTATATAATATATATGTATGCGTAAAGTTTATCTAGACCACGCCGCTTCCACTCCGGTTGATCCAAAAGTGGAGTCGGCCATCCGGCCCTATTTTGGTAAATACTTCGGCAATCCTCACTCTATGCATCAATTTGGTCAGGCCACCTCCCGGGCGGTCTTTGAATCTCGCAGGACTTTGGCCGAGGCAGTCGGCGCTTCACATGAAGAAATCGTCTTCACCGGGTCAGCCACCGAAGCCAACAACCTCGCGATCCGGGGAATTTGGAAGGGCTTAAAAAGGGATGGTGGTTTGAAGAAGCCCAGGATCGTCACTTTTTCTCTGGAACATGAATCCATTCTTAATACCTGCAAAGATTTAGCGGATGAAGGAGTGGAGACGGTGATTATTCCTTCCGACCGGCAGGGGCTCATTAATATGGAGAAATTTAAGAAAGCTCTAAACGCTGACACTATCCTGGTATCAGTGATGCACGCCAATAATGAAGTGGGTACCATTCAGCCAATTGCAAAAATAGCGGAAATCATAAAAAGGTTTAAGGCCGCCCTAATCCCTAATGGCTATACCCTATACCCTATTTTCCACACCGATGCCGTTCAGTCCTTTCAATATTTGGATTGCGATGCGGCGAAGCTAGGCGTTGATCTGATGACGCTCTCCGCTCACAAAATTTATGGCCCGAAGGGTATTGGAGCTTTGTATATTAAAAAATCGGTTCGAGGGATGATGGCGCCAATCATCACAGGTACCGGACAGGAGGGCGGTTTGCGATCCGGCACTGACAACGTGCCTTATATGGCGGGGTTTGCTAAGGCGGTTGAGTTGGTTATGAGTTCCCGCATAAAAGAATCTAAGCGAGTGGGTGATTTGAGAGATTATTTTTGGCAGCAGCTAAAGAAGTTTGCTCCAAAAGTTTTAGTGAATGGATCGCTAGAAGATCGCTTGCCTAACAATTTGAGTCTCTACTTCCCGGGTTACAAAGCGCACGACTTATTGATTAGGCTTGATCTGTCGGGCGTCGGTGTTTCTCCCGGGGCCGCTTGCTCATCCAGAGTTTCTAAGGCGTCTTACGTGCTGGAAGAGATGGGATTTCCAATTGAAAGGGCTTCCGGAAGTTTGAGATTCAGTTTGGGGCGGGCGACAAAGAAAGCTGATATTGATTACGCAATTTCTGTTATAATGAAGGTATTGGGATAGCGGGGGTCATTGCAGTCAGCTCTTTTTAGTGGTATAATGCAACCGCTTTTAGTTTTTAACTTTTTACTTTAAACTTTTAACTTATTGTATATGCCATCATTTAACCGTTTCACTATCCGAGCTCAAGAAGCGCTTCAAAGCGCTCAAGAATTAGCCGCGCAGAGAAGCCATGGAGAGTTTCGGGTCCTCCATCTTTTGCACGCGTTATTACAAGACGAACAAACGCTCGTCCGCCCTATTTTAATTAAAGCGGGAATTAATGTTGAGACCTTACAGCGGGAAATAGAGTCCGAGATGAAGAAAATGCCGAAAATAGTTACCGCCGCCAGCGTCGGTCAGCTTTATCTTTCACCGGAATTGATGCAGGTGCTGGAAAAAGCCGGAAAGATAGCTATTTCCCAGAAAGATGAGTTCATTTCTTGCGAGCATCTGCTTTTAAGCATCATGGATGCTTCTTCTGCCGCTCAAAAACTTCTGGAGAAATTCGGTTTGAAGCGGGATTTGGCTTTCCGGGTGCTGGCGCAACTACGCGGGTCCACCCGGATTACCGATGAAACTCCGGAAAGCAAATTTCAGGTTTTGGAGAAATACGCGGTTAACTTAACCGAAAGGGCCCGCGACGGGAAGTTGGATCCGGTAATCGGGCGGCAAGAGGAATTGAAGCGTTTAATCCAAGTTTTAAGCCGTCGCACCAAAAACAATCCGGTTTTAATCGGCGAGTCCGGTGTGGGCAAGACGGCGATCGTTGAAGGTCTGGCTCAAAGGATTGTGACGGGCGACGTTCCGGAGACTTTGAAAGATAAGGAGATTATTATGCTTGATCTGGGATCATTGATCGCAGGCACAAAGTTTCGTGGAGAATTTGAAGATCGTCTGAAAGCTTTCGTAAAAGAGATTCAGAATGCCGCAGGCCGGCTAATCTTATTCATAGACGAGATACATATGATAGTAGGCGCCGGCGCGGCCGAGGGCGCGATTGATGCCTCAAATCTCTTAAAGCCGGCTTTGGCGCGCGGAGAGTTGCACGCGATCGGAGCGACCACGATTCGGGAGTATCAGCGGCATATTGAGAAGGATCCGGCTTTAGAGCGGCGCTTCCAGCCGATTATGGTGGAGGAGCCGAATACTGATGACGCCGTGGCTATTTTGCGCGGCCTGAAAGAGAAATATGAAATGCATCATGGATTGCAAATAAGCGATGAAGCCATCACCGCCGCCGTAAATTTGTCCGCCCGCTATATTACCGATCGGTTTTTGCCCGATAAAGCCGTAGATTTAATAGATGAAGCGGCGGCGGCTCGCCGGCTGGAGACGGAGAGCTTACCTTCCGAGTTGGATAAAGTCCGACGGGAGATCACCAAGTTGGAAATAGAGCAATCAGCCATATCCCAGGAGTCATCGCCTAAGACTAAGAGCCGTATAAAGGCGATTAACTCGGCAATCGCTAAATTAAAAGAGAAGAACGATGATTTGTCCGCGTCTTGGCACGCGGAGAAGCTGGCGTTTGAAGGTTTGCACAATCTACGCAAAAAAATAGATGATCTTAAGCGTCAAGCGGAATTAGCCGAGAGAGAGGGGGATTTGGAGGCCGTAGCCCAAATTATATACGGCAGCTTGCCTCAAGCGGAGAAAGATTATAAGAATTTTACCAGGAGGCATTCAAAATCTTCCAAGAACGCGGGATTTATTAAAGAAATTGTGGATGCGGAAGACATTGCCGCTGTGGTTTCCCGTTGGACCGGGATCCCCGTCAGTCGGATGTTAGAGTCCGAAGCCAGGAAGCTTTCTAGGATTGAAGATGCTCTGACTAAGCGGGTTGTAGGTCAGGAAGACGCGATCGGAGCGGTTTCTAATGCTTTGCGCAGGGCTCGGGCCGGATTATCCGATGAAAATCGTCCATTCGGTTCCTTTATGTTTCTTGGTCCGACCGGTGTCGGCAAGACCGAGCTGGCCAAGGCATTGGCCGAATTTATGTTTAATGATGATAAGGCGCTTATCCGGATTGATATGTCGGAATATATGGAGAAGCATTCCGTGGCCCGCCTAATCGGTTCTCCTCCGGGCTATGTTGGCTTTGAGGATGGCGGGCAGTTAACGGAGTTGGTCCGGCATCGCCCATATAGCTTGATTTTGTTTGATGAAATTGAGAAGGCCCACCCCGAAGTTTTCAACATCCTGCTTCAAATCCTGGACAATGGGCGTCTGACTGACAGCAAGGGGAAGGTGATCAATTTCAAGAATTCTATTATTTTACTGACCTCCAATGTCGGCAGCCAGTATTTTAAAGCAATGGCCGGAATGGGTTTTTCCGGAGCGTCTGACTCAAAAGAAGGCCCCCAAGAAGAGGATTTCAGAGGCAAGGTCTTAGATTCCTTAAAGCGGACTTTTAAGCCGGAGTTTTTGAATCGGTTGGATGAAGCTATCATTTTCCATCCATTAACCAGGAAGGATATCGCGAAGATTGTGGATTTGCAGATTGAGAAAGTCAGGGAGCGTTTGAAGGATAGGAGTATCGTCCTGAATGTCGAGCCGGCAGCCCGCCAGTATATAGTAGAGAACGGATTTGATTCGGAATATGGAGCTAGGCCCATTAAACGGCTTATTCAGAAGGTGATTTTGGATAAATTGGCCGACAAAATTATTGGCGGTGAGATTAAAGATGGAGACAAAGTTAAAATCGATTTTTCTCAATCCACAATTAAGGTTAGCGTTTAAAGCTACCCTATTCTTGGGATTTTTGATTCTGGCCCGGTTGGGCGGTTTTTCTCTGATCTCAACCACGATCTTTATTGCCGGCGCCGGTGTTTTGTATGCTCGGCCGCTTTTCCGGACAGTGGAGAAGTTAGGAGATTTCCTGGTGTTGGTATTTAGCGCGGTGGTCTTCAACTTGGTTTTCATTGACTCTCTGGACTTCTTCTTTTCCGCCGTCTACTACTCATTACTTTTTTTCCTTCTCGTCGGTGTTAAAGACCTGATTTTGATAAATCGGGGTTTTTGGTCGCTCGTCTTGAATTTCGGCTTGGCTTACCCGATTTTTCTGATCTTCTTTCAAGGCAATTTTGCAGGAGTCTGGTGGAAGCCGCTAGTTCTGTTTTTGCTGACTATCTTGTTAATTAAAGATGCCCTAAAAAAGAATGGGTTAGCGGCTCCTTTTTCCTTGTTGGTTACCGAGGTCGCTTGGGCGAGCAGTTTTTTGCCAATCGGTTTTATCGGGTTGGCAAATTTAAATTTTCTTTTTTACGCCACCACCCTCTCACTGCTAGAAGCTAATGAGCGAGGGTTGTTGGATCGAAAAAAGATTCTTTCGCTCCTGTCAGTTTTTACAGTTCTACTGCTTGCCATACTCGGTCTTTCCGGCTGGAGCTTCTAACAAAGCGAGCCCTTGATACTTATTAATCGGTTCGCTAAACTGGGTATCATTATGTCGTTGGACCAAAAATCAGTAGAAATTTGTTACGCATTGGTTCGGATTGCGGCGCAGATTCGCCGAGTAGAATTACGGAGCCGAATTGAAAAGCAGGCCTTCGCTTTTTTGGAGAATGTATCATCCGGAGACTTTCACCATGCCCTAGAAAACAGCTCCGCCATATCCGCGCTTCTTAAGATGGGCCAAGCTTTATATGAGATTGAGTCCGTAAATTCCTCTGTTATCGGCGGAGAGCTAGAATTCGTTAATGCGGCAATGCGGCAATCGCTCGGGTTGGACGGTTTGCCGGATTGGCAAAAAATATTTCCGGAAAGCGGCAATTCAAAGAATCAACCTGGCAATGCGGCAAATAATTCGGCAATGACTAGATCTATGAGCGATCTTCGCCCACCTAGACCAGCTGTTCCGATGGTTTCAGGCGGCAATGGGCATCAAGCTCTGACTGATGCTGTCTCTACAGAGATCAACGGCTCTAATGGCAATGGCTTTGCGGCAACAATGCGGCAATCGGCAATTTTAGAAAAAATCCGGCAATCTCCTGATGGCCAGACCCAGTTGAAAGACATCATTGCCGCATTCCCGGAAACCAGCGAAAGAACGATGCGTTACGACCTACAAAAACTGTGTAGCCAAGGTCTGGTTGATCGGGTGGGAAGTGGGGGCCCAGGAAGCTATTACGCGCTGCGTAATAAATAAGAATTAGCCTCGTTATACCCTATGTAATGACTTTGTGTGAGGCTCAGTCATTCCAGGGTTAATTAGGGTTATTTTAGTAGTATCCACCTGGATAAGCCTCCCACAATTGGGAGAGTTTTTTTATTCCTCACGATAAAGAACTCAAACTCGTTACATAGTAGTAGTTCGTAATAAAGATTGGTTTTCTGTTCTTGGTCGACTCTTCTTTGCGAAAGCATGGGGGAATGAATGGGGAACAATTTAGTAGATAAAATAATAAATAATAAATAATAAATTAATTGTTAGTAAAAAAATGGGAAATAATATAACAAAGAAAATTGCTTCAATCGCCGTTTCCGCGGCTACCGTTGCATGGCTTTCGGGCTTTTCTATGTTGGTTCCTGTCGCTCACGCGCAGACCAGCTTGCAAGCCCAAATAGATGCTTTGTTAGCTCAGATCGCCGCACTACAAGCCCAGTTGGCTACTCCAAGTGCTAGCTCTTCCGCCGCCTGCAGTTTTACTAAGGACCTCACCCTTGGTTCCACTGGAGATGACGTAAAGTGCTTGCAGCAATACTTGAATGGCGCTGGTCATCAAGTGTCGGCTAGTGGCGCTGGTTCTCCTGGTAGCGAGAGCACTTATTTTGGTGCAAAAACCCAAGCTGCGGTTGCCAAATGGCAGGCCGCTAATGGCGTTGCTCCGGCTGCTGGATACTTCGGCAAAATTTCTAGAGCTAAATATTCATCGTTAGCAGCTGCGGCTCCTGCCCCAGCTCCTGCCCCAGCTCCTGGGACTCCAGCTCCGGTTCCTGCCGGCTCTGGTTTAACTGTTACTTTGGCTGCTGATCAGCCAGCTTCCGGTCTTTTTGGCGAATCATTCTCTAGCCGGCCGTTCACGAAGTTAACTCTTCGCGCTTCAGCTGACGGAGATGTTATCGTTAAGGCTTTAGTGGTTGAGCGTCAGGGTCAAGGCGCTGATGCTGCTTTCTCCGGCGCAATTGGCCTGGATGAAGATAGTATCCGCATGGGTGTTGCTAAAACTTTTGGCTCTGATCATCGTTTGAGACTAGCCGAGAAGTTCACTGTTAAAGCTGGTCAATCTCGTACCGTCACCCTAGCTGGTGATTCCGACAGCGACCAAGATGCTTACAATGGACAATTGGTTAGCTTGGCTTTGGTTGGCGTAGAAGTTGAAGGTAGCACCGCGGTCAACGCATCTTTCCCTCTAGCGGGAAATTTGATGACCGTTAACTCTACTTTGGCTATCGGCAGTATGACTTTGGCTCGTGGCGCGTTAGATCCCGGATCCAGTCAGACAAAAGAAATCGGATCCGTTAACTACCGCTTCTCCGGTTTGAGGTTAACTGCTGGCGCTAATGAAGATGTGTTAGTTCGCTCCATCAAGTGGAATCAATCCGGTTCTGCTGGTGTTAGCGACCTAAAAAATGTCAAAGTTGTATTGGATGGTGTAACTTACGAAACCACTCTTAGCAGTGATAATAAGTATTACATCGCTAAGTTTGGCGACGGCGTTAAAATCTTGAAGGGTCTCAACAAAGAGATGCACCTTTCGGGTGATGTAGCCGACGGTTCTGCCAGAACAGCCGACTTTGATCTGTACCGTTATGCTGATTTACGCGCGACTGGTTTGACTTATGGATATGACATCCTGCCTTCAGCTACTGAAGTAGCTGCTAGCGCGGATGATGGTAATTTCCATTCTGCCGAACCGAACTTTGATGCTTTCCAAGTCACAATTGGCTCGGGAACTATTGACGCGCAAAACGCTCCGTCCGTTGGAGCGCAGAACGTAGCCGTCAACTTGGCTAACCAGCCTCTTGGTGGATTTATCGTTGATGTTAAAGGTGAAGACGTTACTGTCGCCGCCATTAACTTTGATGCATCTACCATAGAAAGCGCTGGTACTGGTGGCACTATTGACACCAATGACATCACCAATATCACTTTGGTTGATGAAGATGGCAAGGTAGTCGCCGGTCCGGTTGATGGCGTGGCTGGTGGCAATAATGCTATCCGCTTCTCCGATACCATTACTTTCAAAGTTGGTCGCAAGGTTTACTCCTTAAAGGGTAAGCTAGGCACTGATTTTGCTAGCAATGATACGGTCGCCGCTTCTACGACTCCTGGCTCTGATTGGACAACTGTTAAAGGCGTAACCTCGGGTGTAACTATTACCCCGACTCCCGCTAGCGCGGTTACTGGTAGCACGATGACTATCAAGGCAGCTTCCTTGACACTCACCGTCAGCCCGGAAACCAACGCTGGTGGTAGCGATGCTAGCTCTACCGCTCAAAACGTGGTGGCTGGTACTTCCGGTTATGTATTTAGCAAGTATGTGTTAGATGCTAGCGGTTCGGGCGAGGACATTAAGATTACAAGTATGGCTCCTCGTTTGGGTATCAGCGCTGTTAATACAGCCGATGATATAACCAATTGCCAAATATTGGATGGCGCTGTTGCTCTCAACACCGGCACTAATATTGTCAATCCGACCAACTCCGCGGCTAGCGCGGACAACGTTTCTTTTGTCTTTGACACTCCAATGGTCATGGCTAAGGGAACGATCAAGATCTTGTCTATGAAGTGCAACTTGATTTCCGGCGCGGATGCTGGCCAGCAATGGCGCTGGGGTATCGCTGACGCGGCGGGTAATATGGTTAGCACTGGATCTGTTTCCGGTCAGAGCGTGACCGAAACGATTACCGCTGACAACGGTCGCATTATCACTGGTGTTTCTGGTGGAACCTTGACATTAGCTCTTGATTCCTCCAGTCCGTCTGTGAAGCTGGTTACTTCCGGCGCGACAGAGCAGACCTTAGCGGTCTTCCGCTTGAATGCGACCAATGAGGATATCCGATTGGATACCATTGGTTTGCAGTTAGCTACTTCAACTACCAACGCTGCCGATGCTACCATTGGCAATGCTTCTAACTCTCCGAGCGACTTAAGTAAAATTACTTTGTGGGTCGGAGCCCTGAAGGTTGGTGAAGCGACATTTAGCTCAAGCGATTACGCTACCGGTACCTTGTCTGGCGTTACAGTGCCGAAAGATGGTCAAATCCTCCTGACTGTTAAAGGAGATATGGCCAACATCGGTACTAATTTGACTGCCCGACCTGGTCATTTGGTCGTCATCAACTATGATTCTCAATCTAGCTCTGATGAAACCAATCTTGGCGCTGTTGGTGTGGGTATTTCCTCCGGCACTACGATTGCCGCCGCTGGATCGGACACTGCTTCTTCCGGTGGTCGCTTGGTGAGAACCGTTCCGACCGTTGAAAGAATTGCATTGGCTAGCGCTACGTTGGCTAACGGCGCGAAAGACCTGTTCAAGTTCAAAGTTACCGCCCCCGCGGGTGGCAACGGTGTGGGCTTGTACAAGTTCACTTTCGATGTCGCTACTTCGACTGGCGTCGCCTTGGATAACAGCCAGGACAACGTGTCCGGCTTCCGAATCAATGACTTCATCGTCAAATGTTACTCGGATGCCGCTTTCAGCTCTGCCTCTTGTGGCTCGGCTGATGGTTCTGGTCAGTTGAACAGTGGTACTTTCGCTACTTCTTCACCGCATGAAGATTCGGCAGGTAGCCGTTCCGGATTGGATCTAACAAACGATACTGATCAGCCTAGTATTGTTGAGGTTTACTTCAACCCGGCGAACACCGCTGATACCACCCAAGACGAGACCGCTGATCCTTCTGAAGCGATCCGCGTCCCGGCTGGTGATTCTCGTTGGTTCGTCTTGAGCGCGACGATCATTGGTTCCGGTACGACTTCTCCGCAGGTCAGCACCAAACTTCTTGGTGATGGTCAGTGGTTGAAGGTTCGGTACACTCCGAATGATCTGTCCACCACGGGCGACAGCGATGATGGCACCACTGACGAAGATGTAACAAGCGCCGGTAACAACTGGACGACTGGCAGGTATGTCTTCGCGACTACCGCCACTCGGGTTGACACTGGTGATGACGACAACTTCATCTGGTCTCCGAATTCCACGAATACTAGCCAGAGCAATGCAGACTATGATTGGCTCAACGGCTTCTTGATTCCTGGATTGCCGACCGGTGGAACCTCGGCTCAAACGTTAACTCTCTAAGACTTGAGACTTAGAAGGTTAGGCAAATCCCCCCGCTTGAAAAAGCGGGGGTTTTGCTTTAGAATAGGTAATTATGAGAAAGCAAATCTTTCTGATTGGTCTGAGCGTCATCGCAATTATTGGAGGAGGAACGGGAATTTATTTCGGGATTTTTAATGGCTATCAAGAACCAGAGCCAATCGCCGATAACTTACCGATTGCTTCAAGTACGCCAGTAAATACTGAAAATCCTGCCGGCAGTCAGACAGTAGAAAATAAGACACCCAAATATAAAGGCCAGGCCTTGCGGGCTATTGGCAATGACCAGGCAATTAAAGATTTTACCCCTGAAGTTGTCGCTATGAAAAAGGCGGAATTGCAGAAATTTGCCGCGCTTGCCGAAAAAGATTCTTCCGATACTCTTGCCTGGTTGAAAATTTCGGAGATCAAAAAGTTCTTCAATAATTATCAGGGATCAGCTGATGCCCTGGAGTATCTGAAGTTGCTCGCTCCGGATGACTTCATTGTCAATCTTAATCTCGGCAATTTATATGGTTTTTATCTTAAGGACTACAAAAAAGCGGAAGATAATTTCCAAAATGCCATGAATCACAGCGGCGGCGCCCAACTGGCGACGGCCATTTCTTCGTTAGCGGACATGTATAAAGATTTTTATAAAGTAAAATATGATCAAGTTGATAATTTGTTGTTGCTTGGCATAGAAACCATGCCCGATGATACGAATCTAGTTATAAAATTGGCTTTTTACTACAAGGAGGCCGGCAACAAAGAGGGAGCGATCCAGTCTTTTGAACGGCTTTTATCTATGCAGGGTTTAACCGGGGCGCAACAGAAGGCCTTTGAAGACGAAATAGCAGCGCTCAAACAATCCTAAGAACTTCGAAATCTCCGCCATAACTCAAAATTGGTCTTATCCCCCTTCTTTCCTTTCCCTACTCCAGTAATATACGCCATGGCGTATATTACTGGAGTAGGTGGGGGTCTGCAACATCTCCCGATCGTCATTGCGAGTATTGATTACGTCCGTCATTGCGAGCGAAGCGCGGCAATCTAACCGAAAAGCTATTTATAGATAGCGCTAATGTATGATTGTCTCGCTATGCGAGATCTGGCGTAGCCATGACCACGAGATTACCCTCGCAATTACAGAATAGCGGGTTTTATAATTCAGAGCTTAAGACAGATAGACGGCCTTGGTTTGTTCAACCATATTCGCCAGGTTCAGCTGATCTTTAAGAAACTGTCGGCCGCTTTTGGCGAAGTAGGCGGCCTTATCTTGGTTTTTTAGATAAAAATTAATTGCTCTTGCCAGTTCTTCGGGTTGTTGCGGGGGCATCACTAGGCCGCGTCCATCCATGACCTCCGGCATTCCTCCGACTCTGGTTGTGATAATCGGCAGACCGGCGGCCATCGCCTCCAGCATCGTATAAGGAAGGCCTTCTTTGATGGATGAAAGCAGGAAGATATCAAAGGCGCTTAGATAGGGAGCGGCCGGGGCTAGCCCGCTAAGGATGAAAAATTTATTTTCTAACTCACGTTTTTTTATTAACCTGTCCAGTTTTACCTTTAAGTAGCCATCGCCAATGATAAAAAACTTTGCCTCCGGATTTTTTACTAAAGCCGAGGCATTAATGAAGTCGTGGTAACTTTTTTCGGTGACCAGCCGGCCGATGGATCCGATCCAGACACCCTTGTCAGTCCCGGTTTTGGCGAGGGTGCTGATGGTTTTTCGCGCGGTGCGGCGATCCAGGAAATTAAGATTTTTCCAATCTAGGCCGACGTAGATTGTATTCAACTTTTTTTCATCGGCGATTTTATGCCGGATCGCCAAACTTTTATCATATTCGGAGACGTTAATTATTTTATCCTGGAATCTGGCGGCGATTTTATGCAATAAAATATAAAACCAGCGTTTTCCTAATCCCAAATCATTATCCGGATTAAATACCCAGCCGTGAGCGGTGAAGACGACTTTTTTCACTCCGGCGAGTTTGGCGGCTATTGCTCCGATTACCCCAGCTTTTGAGCTATTGAGATGGACTAGGTCGGGGCGCTCTTTTTTGAACAAAAAGAACAGTTCAATCATAGCCAGCCAATCATTAGCGAACAAAAAATAGGGCCTTAGCTTGTTGGAAAGGAATTTTATTTCCTGGCTGCCGCCGGTGACTATCTTCGTCTCAAAACCGGCTTTCTTTATTTCCGAAGAAAGATCGCGGACGTACTTTTGGGCTCCGCCGACATCGTCTTTGGTAATCAGGTAAAGAATTTTCATCCCCTTTAATTCTACCAATTTATAAGATAATATGAGACCAATGTCAAAGCTACGCCCCCAGGTTGCCGTTTTTAGCTTAGCCTATGACCCGTTTGTGGGTGGGGCGGAGATTGCGGTTCGTGAAATTATCCGGCGTCTACCCGATACAGATTTCACTGTTTTGACGCGTAAGTTTGACCGAAGTTGGCCTCCGATTGAATCCTCGGGTAATTATTCGGTTGTCCGTTTGGGGCGTGGCAGGTCTGATGGGAATTATTATGGCGGCTTCTTTGGAAAAATCTCCTATATTTTTTCGGCTTATCGTTTCGCGGCGCGAACTCACAAAGCCAATCCATTTTCGGCAGTTTGGGCGGTAATGGCGTCCTACGCGGGGATCGCAGCGTTGTTTTTTAAACTACGCCATCCCGGCGTGCCTTTGTTGCTCACTTTGCAGGAGGGAGATTCAGAGGTCCACATACTTAACCGGGTCGGGATTTTCTATCCTTTGTGGAAATTAATTTTTAAAAAAGCGGACTATATTCAGGCCATCAGTAATTTTTTGGCCGATTTCGCCAAGCGTCACGGCGCCCATTGCCCGGTTGAGGTAGTGCCCAACGGTGTTGATTTGGAAGCTTACGAAAATACAAAAAAATACGAAAGTACGAAAAATAAGAAATTAATTATTACTACCTCAAGACTAGTTGAGAAGAACGGCATTGATATTTTAATCGCTGCATTGTCGTTGCTGTATACCGCTGACTGCAGACTGCTGATTTTAGGCGATGGTCCGGATAAAGAAAAATTGAAGGATTTTGCGGCTAAACTCGGCGTCGCGGATAAAATAGAATTCCTCGGCCACGTAGAGCCGGACCAAATACCCCACTACTTGCTACAAGCTACTATTTTCGCGCGTGCATCCCGTTCTGAAGGTTTGGGAAATTCTTTTTTGGAAGCAATGGCGGCGGGTTTGCCGGTGATCGGCACTCCGGTTGGTGGCATTCCCGACTTTTTAAAAGATGGTGAAACCGGAATTTTCTGTAAGGTTGATGATCCAAAAGATTTAGCGGAAAAAATCAAATTATTAATTAATGATGATCCGTTGCGGCGGCGAGTTGCCCTTAATGGGCGTCGTCTTGTTGAGGAAAAATACTCTTGGGATAAGATTGCTGTTCAGATGAAAAATATTTTCCAAAAATTATGCGTATAGCCATCGCTACCGGAATTTATCCTCCCGATTTGGGCGGGCCAGCCAAGCACGCTGAAGCGATGCGGGATTTTTTGGAATCCAAGAACTGTAGGGTAACCGTAATTACTTTCGGTTCTAGTCGGACTGGTGGAGTATGGGGAGTGCCGCGTTTTTTACCCTTTGGTTTACGCCATTTTGTCTATTTCTTACGGTGTTTGATGACGGCTTTAGTTTCCGATTTGATTTACACTCAAGACGCGGCGGGTGTTGGCCTACCCGCTTTGGTAGCGGCTAAATTGTTACGCCGCAAATTGGTGGTGAGGGTCGGCGGTGATTTAGCTTGGGAGCGCGTAAATGAAAAAACTAAGAAGCCCATCTCTTTGAAAGAGTTCTATTCCAGCCGGCAGTACCTTTGGAAAGCCCCCATTTACTATTGGTTAACCCGTTGCGTGCTGAATTTTGCGGATGCAGTGATTGTTCCGGCAGCAATGCTAAAAGATTTATATACTCAGAAGTATTACATTGATTCAAGAAAGATTTTCCATTTTCCAAATCCTGAGTTGACTCCGGAATTGACGGACACATCTATGCGCGCTGATACCGACCGTATTTTATTCGCCGGAAGATTCGTGGCTTATAAAAACTTGGACGTGCTAATGCGGGCTTTTGACCAGGCGCGGCAACGATCCGGGCGAGGCCAATTGGTTCTAGTTGGCGATGGTCCGGAACGGCATCATCTGGAGGCCGTTAAGAAGCAATTGGCATCCCAAGACTCTATAGAAATCCGGTTCCCGATCTCCCGCGAAGATCTAGCCGCGCTGATCAGTGATTCTGGAGTTTGCGTCGGTCCGGCGTTAACTGAATTTAATCCTAATTTTATTTTGGAGTGCCTGGCAATGCAAAAACCGGTTCTAATCAGCGCCGAGAATGGTTTGTCAGTACAGCTACCCAGGCAGTGGCTTTTTAACGCGCGTAGCGAGTCTGAGCTAGCTCAGAAACTTGAACAGATACTTGACCCCAATCACTATCAAAACGCGATCAATGAGTTAGAGAAAATTATTCCGGCGCCAACATGGGAGAAAACAGCCGAAAACATTCACTCATTATTCTCAAAATTATGCGGATATTAATGCTTTCCACAGACAGTCAGATTTTTAATGTAGCTAGCCAAGTGCGCGCTCGAATTTTAGAATACGGGAAATTGTTCGAGGAATTACGGGTAATCGTTTATACGAAACCGGGACAAAAAGAAGAAGCGATCGGCAATGTTTCTTTAATGCCGACCAATAATCGTTTCCGGCTGGGATATTTTTTTCGGGCGATTGAGTTGGGAAAAAGAGTAGTGAGAGACGGGGTGGGTTGGGTAGTTTCCTCACAAGACCCATTCGAGACCGGTTGGGTGGCTTATCGGTTGAAGAGAATTTTTAATATACCCTTCCAGGCGCAGATCCATACCGATTTTCTTAGTCCTTATTTTGCTTCCGGTTCTCTTAAAAATCGGCTTCGAGTTTTTCTTGCGAAGTGGTTAGTGAGGCGCGCTGACCGCATCCGCGTCGTGTCAACGAGAATTAAAGAATCTCTGATCGCTTTTGACTCTTCTTTGGAGAAAAAAATCACGGTACTACCGATATTTGTAAATGTGGAGAGGATTCGTTCTGCTGTTTCCGATTTAGAGTTACAAAAGAAATACAAATTCAATGGTGAATTTCTGGTTTTAACTGTTGCCCGAAACGCGCCGGAAAAGAATTTAAGCTTGGCTAATAAAATTGTCAGTGAACTGAAAAATAAGTACCCGAAGCTGAGCTGGTTGCCGGTCAGCAATGCATCCTCAGCCCTTCCTTACTACAAAATCGCTGATTTATTTTTGTTGACCTCCAATTATGAAGGGTATGGAATGGCGGCCGTAGAAGCGGCGGCCGCTGGGGTTCCGGTAGTGATGACCGATGTTGGAGTGGCTTTGGGCGCTACCTTTCCGGTAGGTGATCAGGATGCAGCCGTGAAGATTATTGAGGATTTAATTAAAAATCCCGCCAGGAGACAGGAACTTGTAAATAAGCAGAACGAGTTTTTCCGAAATTGGCCGACCAAAGAGCAATATTTGGCGGAATATAAACAAATTCTAACTTTCTAGATATGAAAATTCTATTTATTACTCAAAAAGTAGATAAAAATGATGATGTACTCGGGGTGTACCATCGTTGGATAGATGGACTTTCCAAACATTTTGAGAGGATTTCTGTTATTTGTCTGCAAAAAGGGCAGATAGATCTCCCCAGCAACGTTTCGGTTTATTCTTTGGGGAAAGAATTAATGGTTGGTTCTAGATGGGTGTACGCGGTCCGCTTTTTGCGATTAATTTGGCAGCTACGTCACGACTACGATCTGGTTTTTGTTCATATGAACCCCGAGTACATAATTTTAGGTGGGTTATTCTGGAGGATTTCAAGAAAGAAAATTATTCTCTGGTATGCCCACTATCTGAGTAATTTAAAATTAAGGATTGCTGTTTGGTTTTCAGATAGAGTGATCACGTCAATCCGATTGGCCTTTCCTTTTCCAACAAGAAAGTTACAAGTTCTGCAACAGGGAATTGATACAATACTTTTTAGTCCCGCGAAAACTTTCCGCTCGCCATCCGACGCCCTCGGAATTTTATTTCTAGGTCGGATTGCTCCGGTTAAGAACCTGGACATTTTAGTGAGAGCCGTGCAGCTTGTTCGCCAACGAGCCCCGGTTAGACTTACGATTGTCGGCGCGCCAACTTTGGGACGTTCGGTAGAGCGTGGCTATTACGAGCAGGTAAAGCTGTTAGCCAACGATTTGGGGTTGACCGGTTTAGTGGATTTTCAGAGCCCTGTAGCTAACAAAGATACACCCGCGATTTATCGGAAGCATGATTTATTTGTTAATCTTACGGTAACCGGTAGCTTTGATAAGAGCACTCTGGAGGCGATGGCCTGCGGGATTCCCGTGTTGGTAAGCAATCTGGCCTTCCGTGATATTCTCGGACCGGCGTTGGCTAATCAACTGATGTTTAAAGAAGGCGACCATCGGGATCTGGCGGACAAGATTTCTCAGCTGGCCTCTTTGAGTTCAGCGGATCGGCAGAAATTGGGTGAGAAGTTGAGAGATATCATAGCGCGCCAACACGATTTACGTCGGTTAGTGATTCGTCTCGCTGAGACTGTTAGGGCCATTTAATCAAAAATGATTATTGATGAATCGGATCGCAAACATAGCTTCCTCCACTATTTTTTGAAGGGAGAGGCAACTAAAAGGGTTTTTGACGGCATCGCTACCGCGGTCGGTTTGGTTAACTCCTATTTCATCATTTCTAATCTTTCAATTTTTCACTTTGGTTTGTATCAATTAATGCTGTCACTGGTGTCACTTTTAGACGGTTTTAATTTAGATGTGATTGACGGAGTGGTGCAGGTAGACATGCGGCGGAGTTTCAATGTTGGCAAGCGATCGGTTGCTAAGCGGTTATATTGGGGATACGCGAAATTGAAATTAAGCATTGCCCTGGTATTTTCTGTGTCCGTTTTTTTCGGCGCCTCCTTTATCGCTAAGCACTACGGTGAAGACCTAGGCCTTTTTATCAGAATTTCCAGCTTCCTTTTGATTTTTCGAGCCCTTCAATCTTTGGAGATAATGCTTCTAAAGTCCCTACTCACCTTTTCGTATTGGTCTTATCCGGCTATTAGGGAATCGGCTAAATTGATTTTTGTGCTTGGGTTTTTGTTCTTTTCCGGGCAATTCACTATCACCCAGGTAATCACTGCTCATGTAATAGCCGATGGTATAGCGGTGGTGGTGATGACGCTAGCCCTTTTTATCAACAAATATCATCGGGCTTTTTCCGGCGTAGTTATGGAGTCCAAATCATTAATTTGGGGAGTCATCCGCACTTATGGGAAATGGGCGATGTTGCGTTATCTGTTTTCTAAAGTCAGTAAAAATTCCACTCCCTGGCTGATTAAATATTTTATTAATACAGAGGCAGTCGCCTTCTATGCCCTGGCGGTTAATCTGATGGCATTCATCGAAAACTTTTTCCCAATGGATGGTCTGGCGCAAATCTTAGCTTTCAAGGCGGATAATCTGGGGCAGATTTCCTTCATATTTAAAAAAGCGGTTAAGTATGCGTTTTGGCTCGGGGTTGTGTTTATGGTCGGCGGAGCGGTGGTTGCCGCCCCCGCTGTCTTATTCATCTTTCCAAAATACGAACCCGCGATGTCGGTTTTTTATGTAATGCTTTTGGCTTTGCCGGTATTCGGAATCTATAAAATATTAAAAAGCACCCTGACGGTTTTGCGGGAGCAGAAAACCCTCACCATGAGGGTCTTTAATGAAGCCGTCCTGATTCCCGCCACCCTAGTCGTTTTCGTTCCAATCTTTAGATTGGTCGGGGCTGGGTTTACCTACGTGCTGCTGTATTTGGAGAGATCGTGGTTTTTTTATAGCCAGTTGGTTAAAAAATATCCGGATTTTAAAATTAGCATTTGGCAATTTTTCAAATTTGACCGCACTGATCGGGATTTGCTAAAAAGAGTTGTCATCAATCCCTGGAACAAAGCCAAGGGTCTAATCACTAAAAATTAATCATGAGCCAAAAAAGAAAGATTTGTTTATTTTCAGGAAAGCGTGGTGGCTTCGGCGCTTATTTGCCACTGATGCAATTAATCGCGGCCGATCCCAATTTAGAATTGCAAATTTTACTCGGCGATATGCATGCTTCTAAGGAATTTGGTCAAACTAGCGATGAGGCCAGGAAGTTTTTCCCAAACGCCAAGATTGAAGTAATTGAAATGGGAGCGGGGCGTGGCGACAGCCCTGTAATTCGGGCGGAAAATTTAGGAGTATGTCTGCAAAAAACCCCGGCGATTTTGGAGAAGTTGAAACCCGATTTAGTGATGGTTCACGGAGACCGCGCCGAACATATGATGGTGGCTTTAGCGGCTTTAAATTTAGGCATTCCGGTCGGACATACTCAAGGCGGAGAAGTTTCCGGTAACATTGACGATGTCCAGCGTCATGCCATTACCAAGCTGGCTCATCTGCATTTTCCGGAAACAGAATCGGCCGCGGAGCGGATCAAAAAACTTGGCGAAGAAGGATGGCGGATTCACGTCGTCGGCTCTACCTATATTGATAGAATTGTTAAGAAAATGTATGTACCTAATCCCGAAGCTAGGGCGAAGTATGGCTTAACAGCTGAAGAGAAATATTTTTTGATCATTTTTCACCCTGATACCTACCTTTCCCAGGAGAAAAATTACCAAGCGGCTAAAAATCTTTTGGCGGCGGTGAAAAACACTGGGCTTAAAGCGGTCATGACTTACCCCTGCTCTGATCCCGGCTATCAGGGTGTTTTGGACGCGATGGCGGAAATTAAAGATGATTCACAATTTTCGATTCACCAAAACATAGATAATTTAGATTTTTTGGGACTGATGTCCGACGCTCAGGCAATCATCGGTAACTCATCTTCAGCTGTTGTAGAGGCGCCCTATTTTCAATTAGCGGCGGTGAACGTGGGGAGACGGCAGGAAGGACGTGACCGGGAGGAAAATGTGGTGGACTGCGAGGCGACCGCTGAAGATATCTCGGCAAAAATAAAATTCGTCCTGGAAGACGTCGGTTTCCGGGAGAAACTGAAAAAGCGCGGCCACCGTTTAGGTAATGGCCAAGCCGCCGAGAAGATTCTTGGGGTTTTGAAAAACGTTAATATTGACGAAAAACTGATGAAAAAGCACATTGCTTAAATGTGTTTTTCTTGTTAATTTATTAACTAATGAATTCAAAGCCAAAAGTTTTGATCTTGGGGGGCGATGGTTATCTGGGCTGGCCGACAGCCATGCATTTTACCCGCCAGGGTTACCAGGTGGCGATCGCGGATAACATGTCTAAGCGTGTTTGGGAGGCCGAGCTGGGCACCGCGCCGCTCTGGAGTATTCCTTTGGTGCACAAACGGGTTCGTCTTTGGAAAGACAAAGCCGGCCACGAAATCAAACTCTATGTGGGAGACATCGCGCAAAACCACCGCTTTGTTTATAAAATGTTTGAAGAATTCCGTCCGGATGCTGTTGTCCATTATGCTGAACAGCCGTCCGCTCCTTATTCCATGCATAGCCGTGAAAAGGCGGCGAATACGCAGATTAATAATGTCGCGGGTAATTTGAATGTTCTCTTTGCGATGCGGAAATATACTCCCGACGCGCATTTAGTGAAGCTGGGGACGATGGGTGAATATGGAACGCCCAACATTGATATTGAGGAGGGCTGGCTGGACATTGAACACAAAGGAAGAAAGGACCGGGTGCTATTTCCTAAAAAGCCGGGCTCTTTTTATCACTTAAGTAAGGTGCATGACAGTCACAACATTGAATTCGCCTGCCGCATTTGGGGATTACGCGCCACTGATCTGAACCAGGGGGTGGTTTATGGCATTGAAACCGAGGAAACAAAAATGCATCCCGAACTTTTGACCAGCTTCCATTATGATGACGTATTCGGCACGGCGCTGAATAGATTTTGCGTGCAGGCGGTAGCCGGTGTTCCTCTGACGGTGTATGGCCAGGGCGGACAAAAGCGCGGCTTTTTAAACATTCGTGACACCTTGCAATGTGTCCAAATCGCCGTTGATAACCCGGCGAAATCCGGAGAGTTCCGCGTTTTTAACCAGTTTACGGAAGTATTTTCAGTATTGGATTTAGCCAAAACCGTCCAGAAAGCCGGGGAAGCTCTGGGAATGAAGGTGGCTATCAATAATATTCCTAATCCTCGGGTAGAGGCAGAACAGCATTATTACAATCCGAAAAATGATTCTTTGTTGGCGCTCGGATTGAAACCGCGTCAGCTGTCCGGTGAGCTGGTTAATTCTATGTTGGTGAGTATTCAAAAATCCAAGGATCAGATTGAGCATCACACGATTTTGCCGAAGATTACCTGGAAGCAATAATGGTGAATAAATTAGAAGTTTTGGCAATCGTTCCGGCGCGCGGCGGTTCTAAAAGCATTCCTAAGAAGAACATTATTGATCTTAGCGGCAAGCCGCTGATCAGCTATGCGTTGGCCGCGATTAAAAACAGCAAAAGCGTGAATCGGGTAATTGTTTCTACCGACGATCAAGAAATCGCCGGTGTTGCCAAAAAATATGGCGCGGAAGTGCCTTTTCTGCGCCCGGCCGAGCTGGCTACTGATACAGCGCCGACCATGCCTGTTTTGCGGCATGTCTTGGATCAGTTGAAGCAAAGCGAGGGTTACGAGCCAAGCTGGGTTTTATTGGTCCAGCCAACCTCTCCATTTATAAAAACTGAGGAAATTGATGCCGCAATTGAGTTGATTAAGAAAAATTCCGAAGCCGATTCGGTTACCAGCGTCATTGAAGTGCCGAACAATTTTCATCCGATTAATTCTAGACTGATCACCGAGGATGGCTGGCTGCAATTCGTGGACCCGGTTGAGCGCGCGAAATATAATCAGCGACAGTCAAAGCCAAGGCGGTATGCGATAGGCAATCTTTGGGTATTCACTCTGGAGGTTATTCAAAAAAAAGATATTCCCATCGGAGACCGCTGTCTGCCTCTGGTTATTACATCGATGAGCGCGTTCGATATCGATACCCTAGAAGACTTAGAGATTGCCGAAGCGCTTTTGCCGATTGCCTTGCGAGGCGATAGCATTAAGTAATCAAATGAAGACCATTTTTCTAACGGCTTTTACCAACTTTGTTGTCCGCAACATTTTAGACACTGAGGTTCTGCGGATTTTGAAGTCCGATCCGAATTTGAAAATAGTAATTTTGGCTCCCGATGAAGAAAGGGATTATCTTACTAAACATTTTTCTTCCGGCAATGTAGTGGTTGAAGGAGTCAGAATGCTGCCGGTTGGGACCACTAAGGCCCTGATCAGTTTTATTTGTCGCTCGCTTGTAAAAACCTATACCACCGAAATGTTTGCCAAACTCCGCTATGGTCGCCTGGAATATTTTTGGTATCGTTTTTTTCTGAATTTATTCGCCGGCAGGGAGTGGTTTATGAAACTGATGCGCTTTCTGGATAATTTTTTGCTTAATAAAAATCGCTTTATTTTCTATATTGAAAAATATCAACCCTCTCTAGTTTTTTCTACCGACATCACCGATCGTAGCACCGGCGAGAGCGATATTGATCTGATTAGAGAGGCGCGGCACCGCGGCATTCCAGTTATTGGCATGGTCCGTTCCTGGGACAACCTCACCTCTCGTGGGATTATCCGGCAGGTTCCGGATAAGATCCTCTTGCATAATGAAATCTTGAAAAATGAATGTGTGAAATATCACGGCATCTCGCCGGAAAAGATCATCGTCACTGGCATCCCGCACTACGACAACTATCTGAAAGTTGAAAAGCTCTCCAGAGAAGAATTCTATCAACCCCTGGGTCTCGATCCGCGGAAGAAGACTGTGTTTTTTGTGGTAACTGCTGATGGTTTTTTAGAGAAACAATTTGGCGGGCGCAAACCCACTATTAATCGGCACATTTTGGAGTTATTAACTAAGCTGAATCCCGACAAATATCAAATTCTCGTTCGGTTTCCTCTAATCGGAACGGTAGATCTGGGTGATTTCCGGACACCGGCGAATATGGTCTTTGATCATCCCGGTAAGCTCTTCGGTAAGGGAGAGCTGGACCGCGATGCCGACTATCATTTGATCAATTCCTTGTATCACTGTGATGTCGGGATTCCCGGCCCATCAACTATCGCTGCTGACACTTTAATTTTTGATAAGCCGCTGGTTGTGGTTGGTTTTGATAAAGAAAAAGATTTGCCGATTGAGGCGAGTATGCGTAAATTCCTGGCCTTAGAGCACCTCCGGCCGCTTACTGATCTTGGCGCGGCCAGAATTGCTGATAGCGAATCGGAATTACTCGTTATGCTTAATCAGTATCTGGAGAGTCCCGGTCTAGACGCAGAGAACCGCCGAAAAGCTATTGTGGCCATTTGTTGGAAACTAGATGGGCAGGCGAGCAAGAGGGTGGCCGATGTTATTTTGTCGGCGGCGCAGATGGATTCTCCTTTTGAATAACGTAACAAACGTTGTATGCCCAGCGATATTTTAATGCCTGTTCAAACTTCGGGAGATGTTTTGATAAACGGAAAACCAATTCTCTTAATTTTCCTTTCCAACCACGAAAAACTTTTGGAGTGACTAGGTACTCTGTACCCAAGACTTTAAATCCTCGGAAAATAGTTTTTTCCAGAATCCCCTTTGGCAGCAGGGCAATGTGGTTATTTTCCGGACGATAACTGGCAAAATATCCCTTACGCATAAGGAAGTCTATGCTGGGACGGGATAAGACATGAGGGGTGGTAAACAGGAAGATGCCCCCTGTTTTCAAAACTCTATTGACCTCTCGGGACGCGTGAAATGGATTCTCCAGATGGGGGATTACACACCAAGCAGTTACCGCGTCGAAAGTATTATCTGGCCATGGGAGTTTTTCCGTGCTTAATTCGGCAAGTTTATATTCTTTTACCAGCGGCTTAACTTCTGCTGGCAAGTATTCTAAAATATCGTGCGCGTATAAGTTTTTGAAACCTGCATCGTTCAGTTGTTGCAGGAAGAGTCCGCTGGCAGTTCCTAAGTCCAAAACTTTTGCATCTTCTTTCCGCCAGCCCAGGTTTTTCGCATAAGAGTTCAGAACATCAATTCCAAAATTGTATCGCACATTTTTGCCGGCGCAATTTTTAAGTTTTCCCGCAACTTCATCTTTATGGCTGCCTCTCAATTCTTCAGCTGTAAAGTATTTCATATTTGTGTTAATTTTAACAAAAAATGGCTAAAGATAAAGCCCTATCCAACCTGATTAATCAGGAAATCAGGCGGCAGAAGGAGACCATTAACCTGATCCCTTCGGAAAACTATATTTCTCCGGAGATGTTGGCGGTTTTAGGCTCCCCATTAACTAACAAGTATTCGGAGGGCTATCCCGGTAAGCGCTATTATCCCGGCAATCAGTTTTATGATGAGATTGAGATGTTGGCCCAAGAGCGGGCATTAAAGTTTTTTGGTTTGAAACCGGCCGAGTGGCGAGCTAATGTCCAGCCCTATTCCGGTTCTCCGGCAAATTTGGCGATCTATGCCGCTTTACTTGAGAAAAATGAGGTAATTTTGAGTTTGCGATTGGATGCCGGCGGCCATTTGAGTCACGGACATAAAGTCAGCGCTTCAGGAAAATTTTTTAAAGTCGTGCACTATAACGTCGGAGATGATGGGCTTATTGATTACGAACGGTTAGCGGAAATTGCCCGAGAAAGCAGCGCCAAGATAATTGTTTCCGGGTTTACTGCCTATCCTAGAAAAGTTGATTTTGCCAAAATCGGTAAAATTGCCACTGCCGTTGGCGCCTACCATCTCGCCGATATTTCTCACATTGCCGGTTTAGTTGGCGCCGGTCTCCATCCTTCACCATTCGCGCACAGCGACGTGGTGATGACCACTACTCATAAAACTCTACGGGGACCGCGGGGAGCGGTGATTTTTTCCCGCATGGAGTTGGCTGATCGAATTGATCGGGCAGTTTTTCCGGGAATGCAAGGCGGCCCGCATAATAATATTATTGCCGCCAAGGCATTGATGTTTTTTGAAGATTCTACCCCGGCCTTTAAAAAATATCAGCAGCAAATTGTAAAAAACGCCCTGATGCTCGCCAAGTCATTGGTGAAAAATGGTTTTAAGTTGTTGACCGGCGGAACCGACACCCATCTGATGCTGATTGATTTAAGGAATGCCGGGCTGACCGGGATGGAAGCTGAAAAGCTATTGGAAAAAAATAACATCAACGCCAATCGCAACTCCCTGCCCGGCGATCCTTCGCCGTTCAATCCGACTGGTATTAGATTAGGAACTCCGGCTGTGACCACTCGTGGTATGAAAGAAAAGGAGATGGTGAAAATCGCCGATTTTATCTATCGCGCCTTGGTGAAGAAAGAAAATGTCGCTAAAGAAGCGTTGGTCTTGTGTAAAAAGTTCCCACTGCCCTATTAAATGATTGTTATTGATGGAAAGAAAATAGCCGGAGAGATTATTGCCGATCTGAAAAAACGACCAGCTCCGCAAAAAGAATTGGCGGCGATTTTAGTCGGCGAAAATTCCGCCTCAGCCAGTTTTCTTCGTCAGAAAGAAAAGATTGCCAAAGAGCTGGGAGTGAGCTTCCGACTTTATAACCTAAGCTCCGATTTTTCCGAGGGAGAGCTGATTGCCGAACTAACCAAATTAATTTCCGGCGATCAGGTGGGTGGTTTTATTTTGCAATTACCACTGCCAGTCAAGTATGATCGCGCTAGTGTTTTAGCCGCTTTGTCATCCGGAAAAGACGTTGACGCGTTGACTGGCAAGAGTAAGGCGGTTCCCCCGGCGGTTTTAGCTGTTCAGGATGTTTTGAAAGAAGTTAATTATTCAGTAACCGACAAAGTTGTTGGTGTAGTCGGCCGGGGATTATTGGTAGGGCGACCGATTGCTGAGTATTTCACCGGGAAGTGTCGCGAGGTGATAATTTTTCACACCAAGACCGATTTGAGCCGGATTGCGGACTGCGACTTGGTGATTTGCGGCGCCGGTAAAGCTGGTTTAATAAAGCCGGAGATGCTGAAAGCCGGAGCTGAGGTAATTGATTTCGGTTTTGCTGTGGTTGATGGCAAAATCTCCGGTGACTTCGATGCGAAGGCATTAGAAGCTGGTCACTGGTCACTAGGGTTCTACACGCCAACGCCGGGGGGAACCGGTCCAATTCTGGTTGCTGAATTGTTCAAAAATTTCTACAATATGGTATCGGATGGAATATCTAACGCCAGATGAAATTAAGGCCAATAAACAGGGCCTACAAGGCAAGTTTAAGCTTAAAGAGGCCCAACACCCCGGTACGATCAAGGGTCGTAGCGCGGGCATATTTTTTGGCGCAGTAAACGATAAAAACGCGAAAATCCTGGATTTCGGAGTTGGATCCGGCGCCTTCCTCAAATCAATTCACGAACAAGGTTATCAAAACCTGTATGGTTGCGATATTGATAACTATCTTGCCACTGAAGTTAAACCGATGGTAAAAGAATTTCAAACTTTTGATGCCAGCTTCGGAAAGTTTCCCTGGCCCGATCAATCTTTTGACGTAGTTACCGCCTGGGAGGTTTTTGAGCACTTGGAAAACCCACATCAGGCGCTTCGGGAAGTGAACCGGATTTTGAAGGCGAACGGTTTGCTGGTAATTTCCTTACCGAACATTTTTCATATCGTCTCCCGGTTAATTTTTCTGAAGCGTGGTCTTTTCCCGCGTTGGAATGAAACTAATAATCATATTTCTATGTTTCCGCATGGAATCTTTGAGAAAACATTTTTGAAATACTTCAATCTGGAAAAAGAGGGGTACGTTTTTTCTAAAGTAAATCTACCGTTAATAAGCTCCATCAAGTGGTTGCCAGAGAATCAGTGGTTCGGTAATTGGGTTTACTACGTTCTCAAGAAGAAATAAATGAGGATCTTATTTTTAAATCATGATTTGAGCCCATACACCGGCGCTGGTCGGTTTTTTATTTTTCTGACTTCAACGCTGAAACATCTGATGCCAGATGTTTCTATTAAAGTTGCTACTTCGGAGGATTTGATCTCGCCGAATAAATTCCGCCTTTTATTAAACTTTCCTAAAATCTTGAAG
>JBBTRE010000070.1:0-1383 GCA_038065375.1 Patescibacteria group bacterium
TTGGTTCTTCTGGCAATCTCTCTTTATGTGGCCTTTGCTTTTCGTAAAGTATCTAAACCGGTTAGTTCCTGGAAATATGGAATCATTACTCTTATCACTTTGTTTCACGATGCGCTAGTTCCGGCCGGAATGTTTGCTGTTTTGGGCCGGTTGTTGAATCTGGAGGTAGACACCAACTTCGTAGTAGCAATTCTCGTAGTGGTTGGTTTCTCGGTTCACGATACGATTGTGGTCTTTGACCGTATCCGGGAAAATCTTCGGATCGCCGGAAGTAATGTCGGAGATTTCAGCAGTTTGGTTAATTCCAGCATCAATCAGACCTTTGCCCGCTCCATTAATACTTCACTTACTTTGATTCTGACTTTGGTCGCTCTCTACTTCCTCGGCCCAGCTGCTTTGCAATATTTTGTTCTGACTATTTTGGTCGGCGTCGTAATGGGAACCTACTCCTCCATCTTCATCGCCAGTCCGTTACTCACGGTTGTGAAGTAGTTTCTTTCTGTCTTGTGTTTTCCGAAGAACGAATGAGCCCTTGCTATTATTTGGGTTATGTGATAGAATTACCCCCGAAGTGATTTAAAGAGGTTTTTAGCTTCATTCCGGCCTATTGACACCAATTGACCAGATATGTTAATCTTGAAGCCGTTAAAGCACCAATAAAAATTTAACCAATTAAAAAATGTTCGAAGTTTCCAAATTATCCAATTTAATAAAGGTCTGCTTGGCCGGTCTGAATGATCGCCAGCAAGAAATCGTAGAAGGTCGCTATGGCTTAAACAAAGCCGAGTCTTTGACTTTGGCCGAGTTAGGTACCGATTATGGTTTGACTCGCGAGCGGGTCCGCCAGATTGAGGCCTTAGCCCTGAAAGCTACTCGCCAAAAAGCGGAAGGATCCGAATTCGGTGATTTCGCTAAAGCGGTTGCCTCTCTTTTAAAAACTGTCGGTGGTTTGAAGCGTGAAGACGTGCTGGTTGCTGATCTGGTTAAAGTCAGCAATATTTCTCCGGAGCAAGCGAACCGGATCAAATTTTTATTGGAAATCTGCGGCAAATTTAGTTACTCCAAAGATGACAAGGACTTCCATCCGTATTGGTATTTAGGTGAAGCCGATCAGAAAAAGGCGGTTTCTTTTATCAGCCAGCTGGTAAAAATCGCTGACCGCGGAAATTTTGCCGCGAGCTTTGCTTCTGCCGCCAAAAATTCCGGTTTGTCCGATGGTGTGGCCCGCAACTATGCTTCTATCTCCAAGAAAGTGGCCGTTAACCTTTACGGCGACCTTGGTCTTTCCGACTGGCCGGAAATTAATCCAAAGACCGCCCGGGATTGGGCTTACCTGGTTTTGAAAAAGCAGCAAAAGCCGTTGCACTTCAACGATATCGCCGT
>JBBTRE010000071.1:0-17562 GCA_038065375.1 Patescibacteria group bacterium
GATTCATCTCGCGCCTCTTTGAGCTTAACAAAGCCGATTATTTCACTGCCGTCGGTTTCCGATACCGCCACCGCGATGGCCGCCGCTTCCGCGACATACGGCAAGGCCAACATCGCCGCCTCAACATCGCCAAGCTCTATCCGATTGCCCATTACCTTCACCTGAAAATCTTTGCGGCCGATAAATTCATAATTCCCATCCGGCGATAAACGCACTGAATCCCCGGTTTTATAGACCAACCCGGACTTTCCCGGACGAGGATCAGGTATAAAAGCGGCGGCGGTTTTTTCCTGGTTGTTCCAGTATCCTTTGCCGACGCCCTTGCCGGCGACATACAACTCTCCATCCACATCAAATACCTCAACGCCCCCCTGCGCCTTTCCGATAGGAACTAACTTTGTAAAATCCGTAGGCGCTTCGGGAACGCGATAAAAAGTACACTGCACCGTAGTTTCAGTCGGGCCATACATATTAATGAATTCCTTTCCGGGAAAAGTATTCATCCACTCGGCGAGAAATCTAGTCGGGAAACCTTCGCCGTTAAAAAATATCTTTTTAATACTAGCCATTCTTCCCGGCTTCACTACTCCAGCATTGGATAAATAAACCATCACCGATGGAACGGAATTCCAGATTGTCAGCCGGGTTTCTTCCATAAATTTCATCAATTGGCCGGGGAAGATTGAGAGCGTCTCCGGAACTAAATACAAAGTGGCTCCGGCGCTAAAAGCGCAATAAAGATCAAAAGTAGAAAGATCAAAGTTCAAAGGGGGATGTTGAGACATTCTGTCTTCGCTTGTAATACCAAATTCCTCGACCGCCCAATCGGTGGCGTTAATAATATTTGCGTGCGTAATCATGACGCCCTTGGGGATACCGGTAGAACCAGAGGTGTAAAGTATGTATGCAATATCATTGCTGTCATTTGCAAAAGTCGGGGTCGTTACTGATTGTTTACTAATCTGCTCTCTTTCTTGCTCAAGCATAGCGTGCGTAATTAAAATTTTCGGCGACGCATCTTTTATGATTACCTCGCTCCTCTCCGATGGCAAATTTAAGTTAAGGGGAACATAAATTCCATCAGCTTTTAAAATCGCCAACAAAACTGCGATCGCCTCAATAGATTTATTGAGTTGGAAAACAACGCGGTCACCCCTTTGGACCCCCTTAGACTTCAAATGCCAAGCCAGCTGGTTAGAGAATTCCTCCAGCTCGCCAAACGTTACTTTCCGGTCGCCGAAAACTACCGCCAGATGATCCGGACATTTTTTCGCCGATTCGGAAAAATATTCTTGAACTAATTTAATCATTGTAATAGCGCGGCGGCGGCGGCCTGATCTTTGGTGTGCGACAGTGAGATTAGAAACTTTCCTTTATTATTTTTAACTTTAACACTCGGAATACCATCCTTATCATTACTGATTTCCACATCACGAATTTTATATATCGTACTCTTCAGACATTTCAAAACCGCTTCTTTAGCGGCAAAGCGGGCGGCAAAATGCGGGTAAGGATCGTCTTTGGACAAACAATATTTTATTTCCGCGTCACTGAAAATCTTGGAATAAAAGACGTTGCCTTTTTTGTAAGGCACATCCCGGAATCTTTTTACCTCAACAATATCTATGCCGATTCCTTTCATTTTATAAATTTTCCAAAATTACCTTAGCAATCCGCTCGCTGGAACGGCCATCCAATTTCCAGCATTGCTCGCCTACCAATTTATGCCTTCCAAGATCGTCTAGCTTGGGATTATCCAGATAATCATTAATATCCTTCAAAAATTCCTCCCGACTCTTCGGATAGCGAATACCTCCGGTCCGCGCCGCCTTGGCATAATGGGTCATCTTATAAAAATAGGTCGGGGATTTAGACATCAACTCCTTGGGACGAACCTCAAAATCAATGTTAATTACCGGCTTATCAAAAACCGCCGCGTCCACGCTCATGCTGGAGGCGTAGCAAATAAACAAATCGGCGTTGGCCAGAGTGTCGGTTAACCCGCGAATATCATCAAAGCTCATATCCCAGTCCACGCCGCGCTCTTTGGAAAAACGTATGCCGGGACGGTCGTAAATCAACCAGGGCCGTTTCTGCATTTCCGCTTCATCAAAAAAATCATTCGGCTGAAACCGGACCATCAACTGCGCGCTCCGGACTTGGCCGTCCACCATCCAATCATGCAGAAGATCAATAATGTCCCAGTCGGAATTACTGAAAGTTTTTCCCATCGGCGCGTAGACTACCAATTTTTTGGAAACATCCAAATTCTTTTTACGAAAAAACTCCCCCTTACTCAACGGTTGGTAGTTAACGTGCCAATCATACTGTGGGATGCCGGCAATAATTATTTTCCCCGCGGGCATATCGGCATAACGCATCGCCTCTGCCTTAACTAGTTCGTTGAAAACAATCAATTGATCCGGAAGAAGACGCATGATGCCGCGAGCAGTCATCTTATCCCAGGAATTAACGAAACCGATAGTTTTGACTCCTCGGCGCTTCGCCTCGCGTAAAAGTTGCGTCTCCTGATCGTCAAACAAGTGAGCGCAAAAAACTAAAGATGGTTGGTATTTATCAAACAGAGCGCCAAAGAACTGATCGCGAACTAAAAGATAATCCAGTAACCGAACTATTTTGCGAACCAACGGCCGGGCAAAAATTTTATTAACCAACCGGCTGATGCGATAATGGCGGCGATTATGAGTCTCCTCCAAAATCATTTCGCGCCGTAAATCCGCTGTCTCGGTGTTGAGTAAAGCGAATTTGAGATTGGAGAAAAAGCGGTTCCAAAAACCGGGCCTGCCCATTTCGGCCACTTCATAAGCAACATTCGGCGCGTTGAACTCTTTCCGATAGTAATCAATCCGGTCCTGATTACCGGCCAAAAAAACCAATCGCACTTCCGGATCGGCAATTAAATTCTTGTATATATCAGTACGCAGAATATTTTTCGCTTCCGCGCCCTGAAAAATTGTGACAAAGATTGTTCGCACTGGTTATTTTTTTCTCTGCTCAAACCAGGCAATCGTCCGCTTCAACCCCTCGTCAAAAGAAACTTTCGGCTCATATCCGAACCACTCTTTCGCCTTACTCGTATCCGCCAAGGTAGATTGCGGGTCGCCGGGTCGCGGCGGCATTTTTTCTAGCGGCAATTTCTTGCCGGTAAGCTGCTCGATTTTTTCATGAACTTGATTAACGGAATAAGAAACACCTGATCCAATATTGAAAACCTCGCCGTTGAACTTTTCATCAAATTTCATGCAACCAATGTTGGCATCCACCACGTCGTCTACGTAGCAATAATCGCGAGTAATCGTTCCATCGCCATAGATCACCGCCTTTTTATTCTGCGGGAAGTACATCGCCTCTAACCAAGCGGAAACTACCGTAGAATATGGGGAGCGGCCGTACTGCCCGGGGCCAAACACATTCATATATCGCAACGAGGCTACATCCAAACCATAAATTTCGCCGAAAACTTTGCCGAATGGCTCGGTTGCTAACTTCTGGGCGGCATAAGGGGAGACTGGATCGGGCAGATTATCTTTTTCATTGGTAGGATAATACTTAGCAGTCCCCAAAACGGCGGAACTGGAAGAGTGGATCACTCGCTTTACTCCATGATCGGCTGATTTCTTAAAAAGTAAAATCGTCCCGGTAATATTCACATCGCTGGTCTCTACCGGTTTTTCAACGCTTAATGGAACGTAAGACATTGCGCCGAAGCTAAAGACATACTCTGGCTTATGTTTGGAAAGAATTTTCTCCAGCATCTGCTCATCGCGAATTGATCCCTCATAGAAGGTGATGCCGGCCGGAACCGCCTCCGGAGTACTGTTAAAGAAGTTATCCAACCCGACAATCTCGGTTTCTGGATATTCTTTCTGGAATTTTCTGATAAAGTTGCCTGCAATAAAACCCGCCGCGCCCGTAACCAAAATAGATTTAGGGTCTTGCATAATGCTGTTATTTTACAACAAAACCCTCCTAACGTCCACCAGTCTTAAGATATGCTTCAACTTCTTTCCATTTATCCTCCGTATCAATACCTTTGGAATAATCCTCACATTCATAGCTATAAAACTTCTTGCCGCTGTTGACCACCTCCGGCAAAAGATTTTTTCCCAATTCGTAGAAGGTATCTTTGGGAATAAAGCCCAAAATATCTTTCTTCAGGATAAAAATTCCCTTCATACGATAGGCATTCGGGTACTGCTCGGTATGTGGCTTAGGATGAATCTTGGCAAAACTGCCGTCAGCCGCCAACTCGGCGACGTCGGCGTCAGCATATTTATCGGTTTTTTGCATTCTCTGCATGCCGACAGCATCGGCTTTCTTGGAAAATTCTTCCGCCATCTTTGAATAGTCCACCAAACTCAGCATGTCCCCGTAGATTAGAAAGAACGCGTCATTCAACTTATTTTCAAAACTTTTTATTCCTCCGGCAGTGCCTAAAATCACCGGCTCAAAAAAATAATTTATCTTCACTCCCAATTTGGAGCCATCGCCAAAATAATTTTTTATAACGTCGGGCAAATAATGGAGATTGATGAAGAACTCCGTGACGCCGTGCTTTTTAAAATTCTCAATGTTCCATTCTAAAAGCGGCTTGCCTAAAATCGGCAACATCGGTTTTGGGATGGTATCGGTAATCGGGCGTAAGCGCGTGCCCAATCCGGCACAAAGGATTACTGCCTGCTTAATTTTATTAAGCATTTTTAATAATTTCTACCGCCTCGCTGAGATCGGTGGCTTCCCAATCCGGACGGACGTCAGGATATTTTTTATCCAACCCCACGTGTCCGGGGCCGCTTTTTACTAAAATAGTTTTTAGACCGGCTTTTTTGCCCGCCACCACATCAATGATCGCGTCGCCAATCATAAAACTTTTCGCCGGATCAATGTTGAATTCTTTAATACCTTTTAAAATCATACCCGGCTCTGGTTTTCGACAGTCGCATTGCAAACGATATTGCTCCAATGTCGCCTCGGGGTGGTGCGGGCAGAAATACACCGCGTCAATTTTCCCACCGCCGACTGCAATGCGCTTGGTCAACTCCGCGTGAACTCGGTCGATATCTTCCGGTTTGGCGACTCCTCTGGCTACCACCGGCTGGTTAGTGACGATAACGGTTAAAAATCCCATGTTATTCAGTTCGGCCACCGCCTCCGGAACTCCGGAAAGAACCTCTAAATCATCAATCTTGTGCATTAACTCCACCTGTTTAATTAAGGTGCCGTCGCGATCCAAAAAAACGGCCTTCGCTAAACCAGGTTGGTTGGCTTTTGAACTGTTTCCCATTTTCCTTCGTTGACCCGGAACTTCGGATGCGAAACGATTAAATGCCAAACCACCGCCTGGAAAGCTTCGGAATGTGGAGTGACCGTCTCGGAATTGACCGTCGGCACCACCACGCAAGCATCAGCAACCTGCTTGGTGTAGCCGCCGTCACGGCCAACAATGCCAACCACTTTCGCTCCAACAGATTTCGCCAACTTCAAAGATTCCACAATATTCATACTGACATTTTTCTCGGCGTTACCGCCGCCCACCGAAAGAACCATCACGGCATCCTTGCTGTTCAGGGAGCTGCCTTTTAACCATTGCGCGAAAACCGTATGCCAGCCCTCGTCGTTGGTTCTAGCAGTAAGCTCCGGAACGTTATCGGTCGGAGCGTAACTCTCAATACCGGCTAACTTGCGGAAATCATTGACCGCGTGGCTAGCATTCCCGGCGCTACCGCCGACGCCAACTATAAATAATCGGCCCTTCTGATCGCGAACACCTTTAAGAATATCAATCACTTGATGGATGGAATGCTTATCAAGCTGATCAACAATTTGCTGGACCTCTTTTAAATAAGAATCAATATAATCTCTATACATAATTAGGATTCGTACAAAGTGTAACCAACCTTTTGGCCGTCATCATAAAACATTTTTACGGTATCCAAAGAAAGCTCGTCTAAGTCATAACCGATCTTTTCCGATTTCTTCAAAATATCGTGAGGAACAGTAACGATGTGGCAACCCACTTTTGCGGCCTGATAAATATTCCAAAGCTCCCGCGGGCTGGCCCATAAAAGTTCCGCCTTCGGATTAGACGCCAAAATTTGCTTCGCTTTTTTCATATAATGAACGGGGTTATGGCCGGTATCGGCAATGCGCCCCGCGAACACCGAAACAATTGAAGGAACGTTTTTAGAAAGAACTTTTGCAACCTGCTCAACTTGTTTGACGGTCAAAATCGCCGTAGCGTTAACTTTGATTCCCTGCGCGACAAGCTTGGCTATCAAAGGGACGGCCGACTCCCGCTTGGTGTTGGTAATCGGAATTTTTACGTAAACATTCTTGCCCCAGGAAGCAATAATTTTGGCTTGCCTTTCCATTTCCTTGAAATCATCGGAAAAAACCTCAAAGGAAATCGGTTTGTCCGGTATCGCGGCGACAATTTCCTTGGCGAATTTCACATAATCAGTAACGCCGGCCTTACGCATTAAAGTCGGGTTGGTCGTAAAACCCTTAATATATGGCTTTTGAGCGAGCTCAAGCATGCCGTCTTTTTCGGCGCCATCAGCATAAATCTGGATATTTAAATCGTGAACCTTTTTGATCATAGCTACTTAGTAAATATGATTATGCTACAAAACGCCAAATTTTCAAGGGGTGCGGAGTTGGTCGCAATCCTACAAATCCACCAAGACTTTTGATCCTTCGTGGTCAAAATTATAACGCATCTCTTTCAAGCCCCACCTTTTCATCGCTTCCCGGAATTTTGCGTGGTCGCTCTCAACATAGAAGGTAAAGAAGCCGCCGCCGCCGGCGCCGGAGATCTTCCCGCCTAAAGCTCCATTGGCTTTCGCATCGTCATAAATTTTATCAAATTGCGGATTAGACATTTTTGTGGAAATTTTCTTCTTATGTTGCCAGTGCGCGTCAAACAAGCGTCCCACCTCGGAAATATTGTCGCCCTCTACTGCTTCCAGAATTTCATAGCCCAATTCTTTGATGTAATTCATGCTGTCCACCACATCTTTCTTCTCTTCTTTAACCGAAGAGGACTGCTCTTTCAAAATAATGTCGGCGCTGCGGGTTACGCCGGTAAAAAACAACAACAAATTGTGATTCAAATCAGCGGCGGTATCTTCAGAAACGCTTGCCTTCCGGACTTTCACCGCGCCGTCTTTGGCAATATCCAAAACCGTCAATCCGCCGAAGGCGGCCAGATACGGATCCTGCTTGCCGATCGGGCGTTTCAAAATCTGATTTTCCAGCTTGAAATCCTCCTCGGCGATCTGCTGGAGAGAAACATAATCCCGCCGTAAAGTGTGCAAGGCATTCAAAACTCCAACAGCGTAACAGCTGGAGGATCCCAGGCCGGTGCCGGCAGAAATATCCGCTACCGAACTTATCTCAATTTTCTTATCAATACCCATCATCCGCAAAGCTTCGCGGGCAATACCATGCTCCAGCTGATCAACTCGCTCAACGGTTTCTGTTTTGGAATACTTCAGCCGAATCAAATCATCTTCCAGCGCGCGATTGACGGTAATATACATATATTTATCCAGGCCGGCGGAAAAAATAAAACCGCCGTATTTTTCATAATACGAAGGTAAATCGGTGCCGCCGCCGCCCAAAGTTACACGAAAAGGAGTTCTAGTAATGATCATTGTGTATTCAAGGTAACACTAAATTAGTCGAATTTCATGCCCCTGTCTTCAGGTTTTATCCGGCGAAAAGTATAAATATCGGAAGACATTATCTCTTTTAAATGCTTAGGAAATTTAGTGTAAACATCCCAAACAGCCGAAATTACTTTTCCACTGATTCCCTTCGCCTCGTCAGATGCTAGAAATACGCAAAGCTCAGCCGCGCGTTCCGGGGGCACCCCTCCGGTTTCTTTTTGCTTCAAAGATCGCTCATACATTTCCTTTCCAACCTTCTCCGGTCCGGCTTGCAATAGTTCCTCCAAAAACTTCGTATTCACCGGCCCGGGGGAAATCGCGTTCACGTCAATATTGAATTCTTTAAGTTCCGCCGCTACCGTTTCGTTCAAGCGAACAACACCGCCCTTAGAAGAAACGTATGCGGTAAAATTTGAAAATGCGCCTTCGCCGCCGCCGGCAAAATTTATAATGGTTCCGCTCTTTTGTTTTTTCATCAAAGGCGCTATTGCCCGAATCATCAAAAAGGTGCCGATCAAATTAACATCAATTGCCTGCCGCCATTTTGCCGGATCAACTTCCGTAACAGAACCAATCGGTCCGTAAATTCCGGCGGCATTCACTAAAACATCAACGCCGCCCCACGCGGAATCAATCGCGGCGGCAACCTTGGCGACATCATCCTCCTTGGAAACGTCCGCGGTCACCGTCCGCACCTCCCCTAAAGAAGAAAGCTCTTTCTCGGCGCCTTCCAGCTCCGCCGCATTCCTGGCAACCAGAAACACCTTGTCGCCGTTTTTTAAAAACGCGGTCGCTATCGTTTTGCCAATCCCTCGGCTGCCGCCCGCTATCAAAATCTTTTTCATTTAATTATTTTCGCTTTCTTCAATACTTTGTCGCTCAACTGAAAATATTTTATTGCTTCCGGATAGTTGCTGACCCACTGCACGTATTCTTTAACATTATCCGCCAAGGTATATTCCGGTTTCCAGCCAAGTTTTTTTAACTTATCAATATTCATAATCTGGTGACGGGGAGTATTCAAACGATATTCGCCAGTCAGGGTTGGTTTAAATGGAATTTTTGCCTCTTTCGCGACAAACTTCGCCACATCCAGAACGGTAGTAACTTGCCCGCTACCAATATTAAAGGCCTCATAGTCGGCGCGAGAATCTTCCAAAAGCAAAAGATGCGCCGCGGTAACATCTTTGATATTCACGAAATCACGGATCTGTTTGCCATCTTCGTGAATGGTCAACGGCTTGCCGGAAAGCGCCTGCACCGCGAAAGATCGGAGAGCGCCGGAATAAAAATGCCGGAAGGACTGACGAATGCCATGAACGATTGAATAACGCACCGATACGGTCGGTATCTTGTAGATCTTCCCTAAAACCATCGCCACATTTTCCGCGGCCAGCTTGGAAATTCCATAAGGGATCTGCGGACTCAAAATATCGTCTTCATTTTCTGCCACCGGCTGAACCACGCTGCCGTCCTGCGGACAATGCATTTCCCAATCTTTTTTCTTTAGTTGAGCTTCGGGGCGATGTTTTAAATACATTTCGCCGTGCTTGGCGCAACGATATTTACCTTCTCCGTAAACCGACTGCGAAGAAGTGACGATTATTTTTTTCACCGGTAGCTTCTTTTCAACGATAATTTCGTAGATCAGAGCGGTGCTGGCGGTGTTGGTTGTGAAGTAGGTGCTGAAATCCGGCAAAAAATCCATATAGGCGGCGAGATGGAAAACGTAATCAACCCCCTTCAGCGCTTTTTCCAAAGTCTTCCTATCTCGGACATCTCCCTTAATCAACTCTGCCTGGTTATTAAACCACTCCGGGACTTTGCCGTTGTGGGTAGGCGGATTCAGGGAATCCAAAACCCGGACGCCATAACCGGCGCCGATTAAGCCATCAACCAGATGAGAGCCAATAAAACCGGCTCCTCCAGTAACTAAAACTAGTCCTTTATCCTTCATACGGCTTAACGATAAAAATAAAATACCCTCAAGTCAAATGACCTAAGGGTATGATTTCCTAGAGCTTCTCGCGCTCTTCATTGAGATTATCAATAAGCGCGTCTACATCAATTTCATCCCAATTCTGAAAAACACGAGTAGCGCCGGCTTCGTAAAGTTTACCGATGACTGACGGCTTGTTATAAACTGGCATACCGACACAAGAAGCACCAACCTGCGCCGCTCCCATGATGCCACGCGGGGAATCTTCAAAAACCAACAGCTGGTCGGCCCCTACATTCATCCGCTTGGCGCACTCAACCCAAACATCGGGAATCGCCTTCCCATCCTTAGCTTTCTGACCGAGCACAATATGATCCCAGGCGAACTTCTCAAGAAGGCCACTCCGGTTCAACAGAATCTCGGCATAATCCTTAGGAGTAGAAGATCCAATTGAGGTCGGGTACGCTGATGCCCGCAACCAGTCAAAGATTTTCAAAAACCCGGGACGAGGCTCAAACGATCTCTGCTTCATCAAACGCTCGTAAACTCTCCCATCATTAGCCAGAAACATTTCCACTGAGTCACGCCATTCCGGACTTTCAACCTCTACCCCCGGAATCAACCCAGCGATGTCCTCGGCAACGGCTCTATCGGGTCCGCCGATAAAATGCGGAACGGTCTTACCGTCCAAACACTTCTCAAGAGTCAGTTCCACTCCGATCACTTTCGCCGCTTGAATGTGCGCTTCATGATGAGCGGGCTCCATATCCACGATCGTGCCTTCAAGATCAAAAACCACACCGGCAATCGGACGCATACAGCACCTCCTTTTTCAAAGACCTGGTAGATGATAACAGAGAAAAACTCGATCGTCAAATTCTAAATCCTAATCTCGAAACTCTAAACAAATTCAAAGTTTTGAAATTTTGGATTTATTTTTTGAAACATTACTTAGAATTTAGGGTTTAGAATTTAGAGTTTTGTTTGTAGATCCTCTCCACAACTTTCATCACCTCCAATGCATCTTGCCCGGAAGTTAACGGCTCACGCTTTTCGGAAACCGCCATCGCTAGCTCTTTCAGTTCCCGGGCGAAAGAATCTTCCTTTTGTTCTTTATCAAAAACAAATACCTGTTCTTCCGGCGGGGCTTTAAATTCCGGATCCCTTTTCCCAATGGTTAGTTTTTCCGGCCCGACATAACGCTGATCCAATCCGTCAATAATCAGGTAGCCATCCTCTCCATACAGCTCAAAGCTGTGGACCCATTTCCAATTTGTCCAACTAACATGAATGGACGCCACTTTCTTGTCTTTGGTTCTCAACAACGCAAACCCGTTATCCTCTACTCCGCTTTTCCAAAGATAACTTTCCGCGAATCCTTTAACATCTTTAAAATCTCCCAAAAACCAACGCGCCATATCAATCATATGCACCCCCTGATCGATCAACTCGCCGCCGCCGCTGATCTTTTTATTGAACCGCCACTCTTTTTCATAACCAGGTCGGCCGCCAAAACCATAGCGAGCGCGTACGAAGGTCGGTTTACCAATTTCCCCGGCTTCAAAAACTTTTCGCGCCATTTGGAAAGCGGCGTGATAACGGTGATTGAAACCGATCATATAAACCAACTTGTTTTTCTTAGCGAGAACAATATTCTTTTGAATTTCCCTTGAATTAATACCTGCGGGCTTTTCAACTAAGACATGCTTACCGGAACTTAACGCGGCATAGGAAATCGGAGCCAATAGATTGTGGGGGGTGCCGATGACGACCGCGTTAATATTTTTATCTTGCAAAACATCTTTCCAATCTCCGCAGATCTTAGCGCCAAAACCTTTCGCTAATTCTTTGGCGCGCGCCAAATCCACGTCAGCAACGCAAGCCAATTTCACTTCCGGAGTTTTCTTGAAAGCCGCGGCCCAAACTTTGCCAATCCCGCCGGCGCCGATCAACGCAACTTGTAATTTGTTGTTTTTCATCTTCCTAATCCTATATATTTTATTCCCGCTTCCTCAATTGATCGAGAGAGGTCTCTTAATAAGTTCCGGGTATCGTAAAAAATCGCCGGGTTCTGCAGACGCCCCCGCATTTTTTTAAAATCCAAATTCTTAAATTCCGGCCAAGGTGTCATCAATACGACCGCGGAAGCGCCATCGGCAGCAGAATAAGGATCTTTGGAAATATCTTCCCGTTCAGCAGACGGATCATACATTTTGACTTTTGCGCCGGCGGTAGTTAGCAGAGCGGCGACTTCCAGAGCCTGGGAGCGGCGCAAAGTACTCGTCCCCGCTTTGTAAGTAATGCCGAACAAGGCGATGGTCTTACCGGACAAGGAGCCGAGTTCACTATTCAATTTCTGCAGAACTTTTTGCAGGCGGTTCTTGTTTTTGAAATAAACATTAGTAATTACGGGCAGGTCCAGATCTTTATCCCGCGCTATTTCTTCCAAAGCCCGCAAATCGCGCCCCAGCGTTCCGCCGGAAAATCCCAAACTAGCATCCACATATCCCCGCTGTCCGATTCTAGGATCAGACCGCAAAGCCCGCGCGACATCTGAAATATCCGCCCCGACTGCCTCGCAGACATCCGCGACGTCATTGATAAAACTCAACGAAGTGGCCAAAAAGGCATTCAGCGCGTGCTTGGCCATTTCCGCGGAAGCAACTGACATTTTTAAAATTTCTGTTTTCAAGGGAGAGAAAATTTCCGAGATCTTCGAAAATGCCCGATCGGTATCCGCGCCGACAACGATTCGGCCCGGTTCCAGAAAACATTTTACCGCCTCACCCAGTCGTAAATTTTCTGGAGTGTAAACATAATCAAATTTCAATGCGGGATTTTTTTTGCTGATTAGATCGCAAATTTTTCTGGAAGTCCCAACCGGAATTTGACTGGTGATTACAATCAGAGAATCATTCTGGAGATGAGGCAATGATTTTTCCAGCGCGTCATAGATTACCGATAAATCTACTTTGTCCTGATCATCTACCGGGGTATCGAAAGTCAGCCATAGTACGTTGCAATCTTTGACTTTGCTGAAGTCGGAAGTAAAAGAAAGCCGCCCGGTGGCGCTGTTAGATTTAATCAGCTCCTCAAGTTGCGGCTCGGCTAAAGGCGGGATGTTCCTTAAGAAGTTTTCTATGACCGAAGCGTCCTCGCTGACGCCAATAACTTGATGCCCTAAAGACGCCAAACCGGACGAATAAATTTCGCCTAAATGCCAAAGACCAACAACGGCTATTTTATAATTTGAGGCCATTCCGCAGTACTCTACTATTATAAACCTAACTTTTCCAGCACTTTTTTGGATTGCTCGATGGCCTTGCTTGTACCCCGGTCCTCCGGATAGATCTGGGCCATAGTCACCAAATAGAGGTTTGGAATAGGCGTCTGATGGTCGGGAATGTTCGCGGCGTAACCGGTGTCCACAATCGGCTGGGCAGCCGGATCTTTAAAAATGAAATACTGGTCAATCCATTCTTTTTTGAATTCCGGATTGATTTTGGGCAAATGCCGGCAGTAAAGTTCAATAACTTTTTCATTATCCATCTTCATAATTTCATCGTTTGGATCGGGATAATTTCCGAGATAGACCAGTGTCTTGCCGCCATAATCCTCTTTCGGCAAAAGATTAGTGTGCTCAATCACCGCCAGCAACGGGATATCGCGGTTGTTGATGTTCAACCAGTAATAACCCTGTGGCATCAAAGAATGATTCATTACCAGAATGGTCACGTGCGCCGCGCGATATTTTATCTGTTTCAAGTTCTCAAGATAATCCGCAGGCAAGTTTTTAACTAACCGCGAGAAAACATTCACCGGAGTGGTGACGAAAACTTTATCAAAGATTTCCTCCTGCTCGCCGGAAGCAATGGCAACTTTCCCATTCTCTTCAAAAATTGAATCTATGACGATGCTGGTTTTAATCGTTCCGCTGTTTTCTTGAATTTTTTTCACCAACGCGTCAATGATCGGCTTGAAGCCATAACGCGGATAAACCAATTCTTCTTTGACGGCGCCCTTACCGCGGGCATTAGCCCGCCAAGAAAGCCGGTGCCACATCCAGGCCATACTCACCTCTTCCTTATGCTGGCCAAACTTGCCACGCAACAACGGCTCCCAGATCACATCATAGGCCCGCTGACCCATTGTCTTCTTCAGCCAGTCGGACGCCGCTACTTTTTCATATTTCCTCCAATCCTTAACATGCTTCAAATACAAAACTGTCAGACCAACACGAATCCGGTCTATCAATCCAAGCGGCGAAAAACGCAGCAGGTCCATCGGCGTACCAAAAGGGTAAATCTTTTCGCCATAAAAAATTCCGGTTTTACTGCTTAGCCGCGTCAGACGATTCCCCAAACCCAGTTCTTCTACTAACTCCATAATGTCGGTGTCGTGGCCGGACCAATGATGATAGAAACCCTCAAAGCCGGTGCCATTAATTTCCAATAAACCCAGCAGGCCGCCCAAGTTTTTATTCCGCTCAAAAAGAGTGACCGCATACTTCGGGTTTTTGGATAAAAAATAAGCCAGCGACAGGCCCTGAACCCCGCCACCGACTATGCCGATTTTGATTCTTTGCGAAGCTCCTTCCATAAAGTAAGTATATCTCTAAATTGCCTAGTAATAACGGACAGCTTTACCCAAGCAAAAATTTTACCTCGCTTCCCTGATTCGTAAACCGTCACGCCCTTAATACGCGGCAGATGCTTCACCGGCACCTGGATCATAGTAAAGTCATTTTTTAAGGCCTTAACCAATATCTCCGCGTTGATTACTCCGGTTTCACGAGCATCGGAAAGCTGGATAGTATCAAAGACTTTTCTTTTAAAAACTTTGAATGCGCAATCAACGTCTTTAACTCTCAAACCAAAAAATAATCTGATCAATAAATTGTAAACCCAGGCGATAAAATTCCGCATTAATGGATCCTTTCTATCTTTCCGATAGCCGGCAACCATATCGTATTGCTCAACCAGCGGGAGAAGTGTATCCAGATCATTGATATCAAATTGCTGATCAGCATCAGTAAAGAAAACCAAGTCCTTGGAAGCCGAACGGAACCCGGTACGGGCGGCAGTGCCATAACCATAATTCTGTCCACGCACCCCGGCCGGAACCAGCTTGATGTGATTATTCTCCCGGCCCATCACCTCAACTATCTGGGCGGTTTTATCCTTACTACCATCGTCAATAACCAAAATTTCGTAGTCCGCGAAATTCTTTTTTAAATAATTATCTATCTCAGAAACCGCTTCTAATATATTTTCCTCTTCATTATAGGCGGGCATAAAGGCCGAAATACTCTTAGTCTGCATAGCCAAAGGATAAAAAAAATCCACCTCAATGTCGAGGTGGACAAACTGCTAACTCTTCAGGTGCTCCACAGTCGCTTCGTGGGTCCAGGGCATAGTGATCTGGCAACTGTCTTCATACATTGCCATCTCCTCTGCCGAACCGAGATGATTCAGAATCGGCACGTAGAGTCCATGCCGGAACTTCCCTTCCTGAAACATCAGACTAATCTTGAAATCGGGCGGGAGTCCTTGAACGCTGCGGAACTTTTCGTTCATCGTCGTAATCAACATATTCAGAAATCCGGCGATTTCGGAACAAACAACCGTACGACCCCAGTCATCAACGACGTCCAACGGATTCTGGCCCGTCGGGAACAGGAAGAACTGACCGGCTCGCAAACCTCCAGCCGCCAACTGCAACACGCTATTACTGCTGACCACTAAGTGATTAAGCGGGCCAGTGTGATCATAGCGGCCGTCATACAACTCATGCAGTTTGTGCATAACTGGAGACTCGCCATTGTCGTCAAACTTGTAAGCCACCACGTGGTAATGCAGATGGGTAACGTTCTGTCCGGCAAGCGCGCCAACATGGAGGGTAATGAAGATCGTTTTCTCTGCGTTTGCGGCAATCTCTTCTGTTGCCATATGCAAGGCCCCGCGAATCTTATCCTGCCCTCCTAGACCATGAAGCTCTTCCTTGCTCCAACATTCAGTGGGAATCACCATTCGATGGAATGGATAAGGCGTGAAGGCATTCTCAATCACGCGCCAGCTTCCACAGTTCGCAAGATCCTTTTGCTTCACATCTTTCTGTGGTTTGGTACAAAACGGACAAGTCTCCTTGTTAACCACAATATCGGACTGCCAGGGACGATCCAGCTTGATGGCTGTCCGAGTGCCACCTGCAACGCTCTTCCGGCCTCCCGGCCATTCGTAAAAAGTTATGGGCGCCTTCTTCACTTCCTGAACGGGTTCGGACATTGCCGATCTCCTTTTTATGAACCGAGAAATATTATACAGTAATTTTCTTAAAAAGCAAGCCCTAGTCATTGCGAGCCTGCCTGCCGGTTTACCCGCCTATGGAGAGTAGGCAGGTGAAACGAAGTCCCGATGCTCGACGGCGGTCGGCATCGAGGATCCTCGATGAAATCGGGACAATCCAACATTGTTACTTGCTACCCCGGACACAATGCGTCTGATCGGACGCATTGTGTCCGTCTAATAATGTGAGATTGTCTCGCTACGCGAGATCTGCCGTAGGCATGACCACTGGACCATTCGGCCTCGCAATGACAGACAGAATAAAAAACCGCCCACGACGCAAAGTCGGGGCGGATAAATGTTCTACTTCCAGGCGCCAGAAACGTTCTCCGGATTGGTGCGCGCCCAACCCTTGCGGGGCAGGAGCGCCATCAACCGGCGAACCATCTCCGGCTCACCAGCAACGTAACCGAGGCGATTAACCTTTTCGTATTTGAAGGCCTTAAAGTCATATTTATTCTCTCCGACTTCCACCAGCTTGTCCGCGCCGGGATTCTCCGTATCAGGAACCAATCGGAAGAAAGAAAAAATCCTTCCGGTCTCCAAAACTGCCCGATAAGCTCCGGCCCAGTCCCACGCTTTCTGCGGAGTCTGAACCACTGCCGTGATCCGACCACAGGCCACCTGCGCGAGGGCAAGAATACCGGAATTGGCAATGCCGGTCACGCGAACATTCGCCGCAATCGTCGGCATCAGGTCGGTCATAGACTTATAGAGCATGGAGTCAACACCGAAGAAAACGGTCGCTTTTTTCGGGTCGGTACTCTGATTGTCTTTGTCTTCCAGGGGCTCCAGCCAATTTCTCCTCTGCCACATCTCTGACTGGGGACCGTCGTAAATATTCCCCCCTAAGCCATCCTGAGCAACCACCAGCATCCCACCGTTGAGATCTGGGGCATAGACTGCCCCGCCAAACAAATTACCATTCACCATGACTCCAGCCGAAACACACCAAGTGCCCAAGAATGATCCATAAGGAGCAGTTCCATCAATGGGGTCAATGATAAAAGCGAGCGGGGCTTCAAACAAACCGGCTGGATCATCCTTTTTCAGCATATTAGGATTATCCGCGTCTTCTTCCGAGAGAATTTTGGATTGGGGGAAATCCCGCAAAATCTTTTCCACCAGAATCTTCTCCGCGCCATGATCACCGGCAGTTACGATAGAACGATGCCCCTCTCCTGCTTTTGTTTTGGCTCCTCGGTCTGACCATTGGGCCACTCTACCGGCTTCTGCCGCTGCTTTAGCCGCCGTTCTGATTGCAGGATAAAAATCCGTCAGCGCGCGATCAATATCTTCAGCTTTCATCACTGTCTCCTTTTTCAAATGTCGGTAACCAGTCCCCGACTAACTGCGGGAGATTATGACAGAAACTGATTATTTTTTCAAGGCCTCGGCAAGATGAGTAGAAAAATCCTCAATAAGACTTGGATCGGAACTCAGCAACAAATCCACTCGCAAAGTCACTTCCCGAATCACCGAAGACAATCGCATCTTCATTCTCGACGGCGCCCAGGCAATTCTCGGCGGCATCATCCTCAACAATGGCGCCTTCAACCTGAGGCATTTTGCCGACACCAACGGAAAC
>JBBTRE010000072.1:0-2050 GCA_038065375.1 Patescibacteria group bacterium
CCTTTCAAAGTTCAGCTTGCGTAACTAGGGAAGCATCTAATCAAAGAAGCAATCTCTTGTCAATATCGATAGATTCCTGCTGTTTGATTGTGTTTTCAACTCCTGTTGTGCCCGGGGCGAGAGTCGAACTCGCATGCCTTTCGGCGCACGATTTTGAGTCGTGAGCGTCTGCCATTCCGCCACCCGGGCTTCTACTATATAATGAACTTAAAGAAGTTATCATGGAAAATCCCCCGATTCAAGGACCAGTCTTTTTAATTGAAGTAGATAAGATCTCCCCTAACCCGCAACAACCGCGACGAAATTTTGATCCCGAGCTATTAAGAGACCTGGCTAATTCAATCCGGGAGTTCGGCATTCTTCAGCCGATCGTGGTAACGAAAGTTGAAAAAGAAGGTGAGCTTGGCACGGAAGTCTCCTATCAATTAATCGCGGGCGAACGAAGATGGCAAGCATCAAAGCTATTGGGTCTGGAAAGAATCCCGGCCATCATCCGCCAAGTCAACTTGGAAAGAGAACGGCTGGAATTAGCGGTCTTGGAAAACGTGCAACGCGCCGACTTGGACCCGATTGAGGCCGCCCGCGCCTACTCCCGCCTGCAGGATGAATTTGCTATGACTCAAAGAGAAATAGCCGCCCGCTTAGGGAAAAGCCGAGAGGTGGTGGCCAACACTATGCGCCTGCTCGGATTGCCCACTGTCGTTCAAGAAGCAATTTCCAGAAATCAAATCAGCGAGAGTCAGGGCAGATTATTACTGACCGTGAATGATCCCGGACAACAGCAAATGCTGATGGAGGATTTATTACGGAGCAATATGAGTGTCCGCGAATTAAAATCCCGCATCCAACGAATGACCCGAAAAGAAATTCCGGCGATGGACGGCATCGTAGCGCCGTCAGCTGATCCGGAAACTGAAAGTCTGCAACGCGAACTGGAGGCGGTGCTGGGCGCGCCGGTGAAAGTGGACCGATCCGGAGAAAGCGGCAAACTGATTATCACCTTTTACTCTCCCGAAGAATTACAGGGAATTATTTCCAAGCTGACTTCCTTTAAACAAGACGCGCCTCCACCGAGCGAACCTCCTTCAGTTTTTTAATTTTCTCAATAAGTTTTTCCGCTTTTTCTTTCGTTAGCACTTCACAGCTGATCCGAACCATCGGCAATTTAGCGTTCACGGACTGAATCCGCACGTGCGATCGGCTTACAATATCGGAAATTTCTCCAAGCAGGCCCTCCCGGTCTTTCACCACTAGTTTTAATTCCGTTGACTGCGGCTCTTTTTTGTCCAGAGTGGAAATCCGGTGACGCAAAGACGCTTTGATGTGATTACGCGCTGACCCGGTATGAACAAACTCCAGCCAGGATTCGGATGCTCCTTTATTTTTCTGAATGATGATTTCCACAATATCTCCGGGTTTCAACTTGTGGTTGAGTGTGGCAATTTTCCCGTTGACCTTGGCGCCGGCGCAATGATTACCAACCTCGGTGTGAATCTGATAAGCAAAATCCACCGGGGTCGCGCCGAGCGGCAGATCAATCACTTCTCCTTTCGGAGTCAAGGTGAGAATCCGGTCCTGGAAGAAATCAATTTTGAAAGCTTTCATAAACTCCTCCGGATTGGTGAATTCCTGCTGCCAGCCCCGTAACTGCTTAATCCAAGAGAGTTCTTTTTTATCGGCCATAGAAACGGCTTTCTCTATATAGGCCTTGGTATTTTTGGCTTGGTGATAAGCAAAATGAGCCGCGATACCCAATTCGGCCTCGTTGTGCATTTGTTCCGTCTTAATTTGAATTTCGGTGATTCTATTCTCCGGACCGAAAACCGTGGTGTGCAAACTGCGATATCCGTTGGATTTCGGCAAAGCAATGTAATCCTTAAAACGATGCGGCACCGGCGGCCAAGTTTTGTGAATAATACCCAACGCGGAATAACAATCTTCCACCTTAGGAACGATAATCCGCATGGCCACCAAATCATAAATACTCTCCACATTCATGTCATAACGAAGCAGTTTTTTATACAAGCTTGTATAACTCTTCGCCCGAGAA
>JBBTRE010000073.1:0-6208 GCA_038065375.1 Patescibacteria group bacterium
TTCTCATATTCGGAGAAAAACTGATCAAACTCTATACCGGCTTGTTTAACGGATTGTTTGGCGGCTTGAAGAAAAAACTTTGCCGCCAGCCGGCCAAGGTCGGCCGAATTCATTCCCTGCTGGACTTCCTTATCCAGGGCTTTCGCCAAGTCCTTCACATACGCGCCTTGATAGTGGTTTTCTGCCGGCGGAACCTTTCCGGCTATCGCCAAAATGCTTTCGCCAAGCAACCGCCCCTGATTACCGGCGTCATTTACGTAGTATTCTTTTTCAACGCTGTATCCGGATTTTTTCAAAACGTTTGCCAGCGCGTCACCCAAAAATCCGCCGCGGCCGTTGGCCATCGTCAGCGGGCCGGTCGGATTAGCTGAAATAAATTCCAGCTGAATTTTCTTGCCATTACCGATTTTAGACGCGCCATACTCTTTCTTCTGTTTTAAAATATTTTTCAGCTCCGTCCGGAAGGCCTCGGGCGAAATCCAGAAGTTAATAAATTTTCCGGTGGCGCTTACCTTCTCAAAAAGTTTTCCTCCGGCGTTCTTTATCTTTTCAGCCAAAGCCGCCGGCTTGCCCGCCGTGGCGGGGTCGCTCAATATAAAAGCCACGTTGGTCGCGTAATGACCAAATTCCGGCTTCTCGGATGGGGCTACATTGAACTTCGGCCCCTCTCCGACCACTTCCCGAATTAGCTGGTAAATTTTCTCAATCATAGCTTCTATTATATGATAATTAGGTTATGAACGCATTATCAGAAAACAGAAAGGCCTTTTTCAACTATGAGATAGTTGAGACTTTTGAAGCCGGGATTGAGCTTCTCGGGTTTGAGGTGAAATCGGTAAAAGCCGGCCAAGCCAATATGGTGGGCGCTTTCGCGACCATCAAGGGCGGCGAGATCTGGATGACCAACCTGGATATTCCTCCCTATCAGGCCAAAAACACTCCGGAGAGCTACAATCAAACCCGCCCAAGACGTTTGTTGTTAAACAAAAAGGAAATCCTCTATCTGACCACTAAAATGAAATCCGACCGGCTCACTCTTTTGCCTTTAAAAATGTATTCCAAAAAAAATCTAGTGAAAGTTGAGCTTGGCCTCGCCCGCGGCAAACGGCAATACGAGAAACGGGAGACGATAAAGAAACGCGAGGTGGGTAGGGAGATGCGGAGAGCGAAGAATTAAAAAAGCCGCCTACTTGGAGGCGGCATTTTTGCTAGGAAAAACAGCGGTGAACAGTCCTGAGGCAAACACGAATAGTGCCGGAAAAGCTGGCCAAGAAGTTCCACCAGGATAGATAAGGACGATGAAAAGAGCGGATATAAATCCGAAGGCAATCGCTAAAACTATTCGCCAACCCCTCTGTCGACCCGATGCTTCTGACAGAAGAAAAGCTCTCCAGTATAGGAACCCCATGGAATATGGTAGCCAGACCGTAAGAAACGCAACGGAGTTAAAGAATGGGTACTGCGAAAAATAGGTGTAGTTGGGAGTGAAGAAGAACGTCACCATCGCCGCCAACAACCCGAGAATCACGCACAACACGGAACTGCGCATCACTTTCTCCTTTAGTAATTTGCCACCCCGATAGTACCAACATTTCCTAATTTTGACAAGAGTAGCCTCTGGTGGTATTATTGCTCTACCTAGTGCCTAGTTTCTAGTCGCTAGTGCCTATTTAGGGGATGACGGGCTTCGATAGAAATCTTTCTTCTTCAAATGCAAGTCGAGCTGAACCATCTCGTAAAACCGGTTCACAACTTAACTGCTAACCAAAATTTAGCTTTAGCCTACGCTTAATTGCGTTCGCCATCGGCGGCTTGATGTCTCGTAGGGCCAATGCCGGTGTTATATTCGAGGATAAGAGATCGGGTTTGAGATCGGCTCCGATCTACGAAAACTAACAATCTCGTCGTTCTAATTTATTAGATCTAAACTTGTAGAAGTTGCTGAAGAAAATTTTTAGATGTGAGTTCAACTCTCACCATCTCCACAAAAACAAAATTGCCCCTTGCGGGCATTTTTGTTTTTCCCGGTGAAGTTGAACAGCCGCACCCCGCATTGGAAGGACTCGGAAACCAGAAGGTGTCCGAAGTGGGGGCCGGGGCGCGGCGAAGATGTTCAAGGTTAAGCGAAGCGAAACCCTTGCTCTCACCATCTCCACAATTAAAAAGACTGCCCTTGGGCAGTTTTTTTGATTCATGGTGAAGTTGAACAGCCGCACCCGCGTTGGAAGGTAGCCCGCAAAAGTCTAACGCGTTAGACTTTTATGGGCGCTATCTTGTTCTCAATAATTAAGAATCAGCTGACCGACCGATATGGCCACCGCCCTTGGTGGAAATAACCCATAAAACCTGATAATCTGTCGTTAGTAATTTGAGGATGATCTGATGTCCGAAAAAAAGAAGTGCAAACACGTGAACGCGGAAGGGGACCGGGTTATGCGGTGCGGAAAAAACGGAAAAACCTATTGCGCTCAGTGCGGTAAACCAATTGGGAACGGCATGCCGACTTGGTTATTGATCCTGATCTGGCCAATCTTTATCCCACTAGCTTTTATGTTTCTGCCCGAGGTATTAATCAATGGATCACCCGCGGACCGGAAAGATGTCCTAAAGTTCATCGGAATTACGCTGATGACTCTGGGATTCACTTTGTTGGTTGGAATTTGGATGCTGGAACTCACGCCGTGGTGGGTTGCCATACTGATTACCTATCCGATCCCCGGAGTCATTCTCGCCGCGACAGCCAAGTTAGGTTAGATTCTCACGCCGCCCCTCAAGCCCCGACCTAATGCGTCGGGGTTTTTATTTCTTTTCAGCGCTGCTCTTTAACTTAGCAACCAGTTTGGCGGAGCCATAGTCATGAATAACCTCCAGATAATAAACCCCATCTTCGCTATCATTAAGAGCCCGATCAGCCTGTCCTCCTAATTTTTTATATGAGATAGCGCTCAAATCCCCAAAAGAATCCTCGATGGCGTCATCCTTTAAATCCCCAATATTTACATCGTTATTACTTCTGCCCAACACCACCTTATTAACCCCAACAGCTCTTCCATAGTTCTCTACGAAATTAAATATCTTGTCTCTCATAATCCCTCGGTAGCGGTTGGCATAAGTGGGGTAACCCTCAATATTATCTATCACGATCGCTGTCTCGCCCTGATTATTTTTACCGAGCCAGCACCAGGCGGCGTAAACCGGTTTGTTTTTTACTTCATCACGGACCACCACCACCTGAATGCCCAAGTCGGCCAGATAGTCCGAAAGCGGCAAGTTGCTTCCCTGATATTCTGAATCGGCTCGAATACAGCAATCTGTATAGTTGCCAAGAAACATATCTTCTTTCAAACTCCGATCCCAGACGCCGATAGAAAACCGGCTGCCCCTGGACTGCTCGGCTTTGGCGAAAGCCAGCTTGATATGATTCACATCCTGCTTGAGGTGTTCCATCTCCTCACCAACCAGCCTTTTCACGTTAAAAACCTCCTGCGAGCTAGATTCATTAATCCTCTTCATAATTTCCGAAAGCTCCTCATAACGCTTCTTCATCTGGTCGGCTGATCTGAATATCTCATCGCGTAGAACCCCCGCCTGCTTCTCCTGTTCAGCTCCTGGTTCGCCGGACTTTAACCGATAGAATTTTTTTATCCTTTCAAAAAGAGACTTCTTGGCGCCGCGGAAGTTAGTAAGCGAACCGTTCAACACATCCTCGCTTTTACGCTCTCGGGGAATACCTAACTGTTCAAGCTTGCCGGTAAGGCCGACGGTCGCTTTTTCCATCCCGGCCCGCCTCTCCGGCGGCACGTCCGCCATCCTAGCCTTGATTGCTTCAATTTGGTTGCGCGCTTCCCCGATCTGCTGTTCTCGCTCCTGTTTCTCTTCTGGTGTTTCGGGAAACTTAATGGTTTTCACCAAAGCAGATACATCGTTTTCCACCAAACGGATCTTGATTGCCGCGTGATTCATATCCCGGGCGATCCGCGTCATAGGGATTTTAGCGTTCTCTATCGGATCCTGTTTGCTGGCGCCGGCCTGGAAGATTTCCCGCTCGTTGAAATTCAGCCATTCCTTCACATTCACTCCTGCCTTCTCAACTTGGCCAAGCAAAGTTTTGTTACGGCCGAAACTTAACAGTGCTTCCTGGAATTTAGCGCGGCTAACTCTCCCATCCTCGCCGATCGATTCGGATTGCAACTTGGAAAGCTTTCGAACTTTGGTTTGATAGTGCGTATCAAATTTGTGGAATCCCTCAAGGAAACGCACGCCATATTCCGAACCTTGGAGCGCTTCCAATAGATCCGGCGGAATGTCGCGTTGTTTGGCGACAATCTCCAATCTTTCCTTATCGGACAACTGGAATCTCTTCAAATTATCCCGCATCACATCAATGTAACCGTGATCCATCAAAAGACTGGCCATAGCGTAATCAAGCTTATCAAATGCTTTAAGATTAGTGGCGACAAGCTTCGCCAGAGCTTTGGGATCATCCCGTCGCTTAGCAACTTCCGCGTTGATTATGGCTGTCACATCAACTCCCTTGAGTGAATTCCGGTATTGGGCCAAGCGAATAAGATCGCCCTTTTTCACTAGGTCTTCCGCCAACAGCTGATTAATCTTTGGGGAAAAACTTCCCGGGCTCTGGAGCAAAACATCTATCTTCCCGGTGGAAATTATTCTCTCGGCAATCTCGCCTCGATCCGCCTTCGGAAATCTTCCAATATACGTGGCCACCGAATGGACGTCGCCCGTCTCAATGATACGAAAAGCTAGCTCTTTATGATCAACCCCCTTCAACTTATCCGCAAAATGAGCCAACAGGTCGCCTCTGTGTCCGGCTAGTAGCAGCTCCACCAGCTCCTCATGCTTAAAAAATTTAAATTTCTCCAGATTCTCCAACAACTCCCCAGGACTCTGCTTGAGGAGTTTTTCCGCTAGCTTTTTTTTATCCACGCCGGGGAAATTCTTCCAATTATTCAATATTACAAACGCGTATCCTCTGTCCATTAGTTCTCCGGCGACTAGACCAGAGTCCAGCTCCGGAAATTTGCTAAGATTACTCCCAACCGCTTCTAATCCCTCATCAAACTTCATAATCTCCTGGATGGTTTTCTTGCTGATCTTATTGAATTTGTGAAAATAGTTGATCACCCAATAAGGATCTATTTTAATAAGATGATCGGCGATCTTGTCGTGATCGGCGCCGCGTAATTTTGACAGCTCATCAACTACTATTTGTGGATCATGTCTTTGATCAATTATTTCCAAAGCTATTTTGGTATTATCCAGGCCCGGGAATTTATCATTTTCAGAGAAAATTAAAGGAAAATAATCATTGTCAGCGAGGACCTCGGCCACTTCTGTGGGATTGGCGTAATCCAAAGAATTCAATCTCTGCGCTAAGCTTTTTCTGGCCGCTCTAAAGTCGAGTCTCCCCTCCTGGAAATCTAATTCCGCCACCAGCTCCTCCAACTCCACCGCCTTTCGCTCTCTTAACTCTCGCGGAGAAAGCGCTTCACGTTCGGCCCGTTTGGCCGGCTGCTCTTTTTTCTTTTCCGGTTCAGCCGGGGTAGATTCAATTTTGGGAGCGCCTTCAAAACTCATGGTTAGATTTTAACCTTACCAACGCCCATATTCAATGACGGCAACTTCTATATATAGGGAAAATGGTCTAAAATATAGGAATGGAATCTTTTCCAGGAGAAACTATGAGTAACCAGCCGAAACAAGTACCGGAAAACGAAATAGAAGTGAATTTCACCAGAGCAGGAGGCCCGGGCGGGCAGAACGTTAACAAGGTGGAGACACGGGTGGAATTGCGCTGGAACGTTGACACTTCACCGAGTTTTTCCGAAGAAGAAAAAACCAAGATCAAAGAATTTCTAAAAAACCGGATCAATAAAAATAGCGAACTGATTGTGGACGCCAAAAAAGAGCGGTCGCAGGCGCAAAACCGGGCCTTGGCGATGGAACGTCTGCAAGAATTAGTTGCCGAGGCCCTTATCCCCGAAACCGAACGCAAAGCCACTAAGCCGACAAAGAGCTCTAAAGAAAAGCGGCTGGAAAATAAACAGAAGATCAGCGAAAAACGCGAAAGCCGCTCCACGGATTGGAAAAATTTTGAAGAATAGGAAAGGGTCTCGGACGCATTGCTTTTCGGAAACAGAATAACCGGCCTCTCGTGGGCCGGTTTTCTTCGGCCTCGGCGGTTTTT
>JBBTRE010000073.1:6218-7678 GCA_038065375.1 Patescibacteria group bacterium
AATCATTTGACACGTCCTCGCGGAAACGGAATAATTTGCTTCCGGCGAGCAAATTTTCCTCTCCCTCGGCGATTTTTCGTTCACATTAACGAACGAACCAATCAAAATCCCTGCCTGCCGGCAGGCAGGGCCTCCGGCATGTTCCTCAAACCAAAACGCCCTCGCCTTTGTTTGGCAGAGAGACGCCGAAAAAGAAAATTTGACTAGACAAGTAATCATTGGTATATTTTTTCTATTCAAAACCCAAAGTTAAACAATCAAATAAAGGCGACCGAACTGATGGTGATCGGCGATGACGGGCAAAACCTCGGCAAGATGGCCACAACCGCCGCGCTTAAACTCGCCCACGATAAGGGATTAGACCTGATTGAGATTGCTCCGAATGCTAAACCTCCGGTGGCGAAGATAATGAGCTTTGATAAATACCGTTACACAACGGAAAAGAAGCTAAAGAAGCAAAAGGCCCTGCAAAAAACCAGCGAACTGAAGCAGGTTCAGATCAGCCCCAAAGAAGCTTTGCACGATCTTCAGATGAAGGCCGACCGAGTCAATAAATTCATGGAAGAAGGCAACCAGGTGGAGATTGTGATGGTCTTGCGGGGCCGAGAGAAAGGCAATCGGCCCTTTGCCAGAGAGAAATTGGCCAGTTTTGTGAAGATAATCAACCCCGAACATAAAGTAATCGCGGAGCCAAAAGACGGCGGCAGAGGTATCAACATGCAAGTAACGAAGAAATAGGCGTATTGCAAACTTAGAAGGTTCGGTGTATCCTTTACCAAACATGGCCAACCACAGCGTCAGAGACAGAATAAGAGTTACCGGGACGGGAAAGTTGATGCGCCGCAAGATGGGCATTGGTCATTTCCGCGCTAAGAAAAGTAATAAGCGTCTTGGACGGAAACGGGACGGCGCTGTCAAGAAAGTAGATTTTAAAGCTTTTAAGAAATATCTCTAAGAAACTAATAACTTATAACAAATAACTCATAACATATGTCCAGAGTTAAACGAGGCACAATTGCCCACAAAAAGAGAAAAGCCCTATTAAAGTACACCAAGGGCTTCCGTTGGGGTAGAAAAGCTAAAGAAGCTCTGGCTAAAGAAGCCCTGCTTCACGCTTGGACGCATGCCTTCACCGGCCGCAAAGAAAAGAAACGAAACTTCCGCAAGCTCTGGACTGTAAAAATCGGGGCCGCCTCCCGTCCTCTGGGAATTAAATACAGCCAACTGATTCCGGCTCTGAAAAAAGCCAATGTTAAGATAGATAGGAAGATTCTAGCTGATCTCGCCGAACACGATCCGAAGGTTTTTGAGAAGGTGATCGCGGCGGTGAAATAGCAGACAGAAATAAAAACCCCCGACCTAGGCCGGGGGTTTTTGGTAAATAACTTCTTTAGTTTCCAGATCAACGATCTTCAAGATCTCATCGCTACCCATGTATATCTGGGGTTGTTTCGGGGCCG
>JBBTRE010000074.1:0-12769 GCA_038065375.1 Patescibacteria group bacterium
ACTGACTTCGCTAAAGCTACGTCAAGTCGAAGAGGGTTCTTACATTTTATCACTTTTCGGTTTTGAAATGTAGCGCAAAATAAGGGAATTTTATCGCTACTTTTCAAAACTACTGGCGGAAGCGGAAGGATTCGAACCTTCGGAACCCTTTCGGGTTCAACGCATTAGCAGTGCGCTGCTTTAGGCCACTCAGCCACGCTTCCAAACTCCCTCTATCTTAACGCATTTTATTGGAAAATCCAACATCAGCTTGACTTTTCAGAAATTTCCCAGTAAACTATCGGCAGATTTTTAACACCTTGGAAACTTTAAAATAGAAAGGAGGTAACCAGTGGGTAGCAGCGCGTACGCGTTGGTGATCCTGGGATCAGTTCTGATTGCTTTCTTTAATGTGATTAGTAAAAAAGCTTTGGGTGATACCTGGAAAAATAAGGAAGCGATTTTCACAAGCATTCTGATGTTTATGACGGCCAGCGTTCTTTTTCTGATCAGCTCATTAAGCGGCGGGATGGAGATCACTTACGGACTCCCTTGGCATCATTCTTTCTGGTTCGCGGTGATTACGACCGGATTACTAAACGTTGGAATCCAGTATTTCAACATGAAGGCGAAATCTCTGGAAGACGTATCGCTGGTAGTTCCAATCTCGGCCAGCACTCCGGCGGTCGTCATCATAACTTGCATGATTTTTCTCGGAGAGTTTCCATCCTGGGTCGGCTGGCTGGGTATTTGGTTCCTGGTCGTCGGCGTCTACATTCTAAATCTACAAAGCTACATGGAGAAAAAACGAGCTAAGGAAGGCCGCGTCACTTTGAAAGATTGGTTCGCTCCGTTCCTGCTGTTCAGAAAAAGTGAAGGAGTGCGCTGGGCATTCGCCTCAGTTTTTCTTTCGGTGTTCAGTCTCCCTTACGACGGTATGACTGCGCGCACCGGAAACGTCGCCTTCGGTTTGGCGATTATTTGCAGTATCGTCTGCGTGGGAACTCTGATGATCGCGCTCTATAAGGAAGAGGTGAAGCTTAGCGCGTTGTCATTCCGATTGCCCTGGAAAGTGATAGGGGTACTGGCAATTCTCGCTTGCCTCTGGGCGCTCGGCGGTGGCAGCAGCACCTGCGCTTACCGGTATTCAATCGTTCCCTATGTCGGAACACTGAAGCGCCTTCAGATTCCTTTCACTATCCTCTTGGCGTACTTCCTGATCAAGGAACGGACTAACTTCCGGGATCGGCTGACCGGCGGTATTATCATCGCGGCCGGCGCGATTCTGATCGGAATCTCTTAAAAAACCAAACTCGGTTCAGTGAACCGGGTTTTTTGTTTTAATGGACTTTTTAGAATAAACTGATACTCTATAGGCAATGGACGCTTCATTAAAGGAGAAATTCTCTAGGATAAAACTGCTGGCGACCGACTTTGACGGCGTGATGACCGACGGCCTGGTTTATGTTGATCAAGATGGTAAAGAGACAGTCCGCTGCAGTCGTAAAGACGGCATGGGAGTGGAACTGCTCAAGAAGCACGGCGTTACGGTCGGTGTTTTGTCTAAAGAAACTAATCCTGTGGTAACCGCCCGCTGCAACAAGCTGAAAATCCCGGTCTGGCAGGGGATCGCTACCGGCGAGGGCAAGTTGGAAATATTGCAAAGGATAATGAAGGAGCAAAATCTTTCAGTTGAGAATGTGGCCTATATCGGCGACGACGTTAATGATCTTCCGTCTTTAAAATTTGCCGGCCTCACCATCACCGTTGCCGACGGCCATCAGCTGGTTAAAAATATCGCTCACTACACCACTTCCGCCACCGGCGGCCATCATGCCGTCCGAGAAATTGCTGACCTGATCTTATCAGCCAAAGGAATAAATTTGGAAATTTAATATGAAATTTTTGATTACCGGACTCGGCTCTATCGGCCAGCGGCACTATCGTAATCTCAAACAATTAAACGCGGGTGAAATTATCGTTTATCGCTCTCAGAAGGGATCAAACAAAGATTTTGTTGATAAGTTTTCCCAGGAGCACAATCCGAAAGTTTTTTACGATTTAAACGAAGCGCTGGCGCAAAAACCGGACGCGGTTGTCTTAGCGAATCCGACTTCCTTGCATTTAGAAACCGCGAGAAAGGCAATGGAGGCGGGCGCGCATGTTCTGACTGAAAAACCTCTGTCGCATAATCTGGACGGCGTAGACGAACTGATCGCGTTGGCTAAAAAGAAAAACTTGATTGGCTATGTTGGTTACAATTTCCGTTTTCATCCGTTGCTCCGACAGATGAAAGAGTGGCTGGATAACGGAAAAATAGGCGAGCCGTTGAGCGCCCACGCGGAAATCGGAGAATATTTGCCTGACTGGCACTCTTGGGAGGATTATCTGAAAACTTACGCCGCCCGCGCGGATTTGGGAGGGGGAGTAATTCTTACACAAAGTCACGACATTGATTATCTTTATTGGTTTTTTGGAATGCCGAAGCAAGTTTCCGCTTTTGAAAATAATGGGAGCGAATTAAAAATTGAAGTGGATAGCATTGTGGACGCGGTTTTCCAATTTAAATCCGGCTTGACCGCCTCGTTGCATATGGATTATGTGAAGCGTCCGCCGAAACGCCGGTTTGAAGTTGTCGGGAGTAAAGGCAGAATGATCTGGGATTATCAGGAAAAAACTCTGACCCTGATTCCTTTTGAAGCCAACAGCCAGCCGGAAGTAATCAGGGAACCGGCCGAATTTGAACGCAATATAATGTTCTTGGATGAGACCAAACAATTTATCAGCTGTGTTGAGGGGAAAGAAAAACCGCTGATTGATCTGGAGCAGGGCGCGGATGTCTTGAAGATCGCGATGGCGATGAAGGATTCCATAAAAGCCGGAAAAGTTATACAACTATAATATGAACGAAATGTTCTCAATGAAGGATAAGGTAGTCCTAATTACCGGCGGAACCGGCATGTTGGGGATGGAATACGCCAAAGTTCTGGCCGGCGCAGGCGCTAAAGTGGTTTTGATGGATATCAAGGAAGGGTTTTCCGATCCTAACTTTTTGTACTACAAAGTGGACATTACCCTGAAAGATTCCGTGAACGAAGCGGTAAATGACGTGGTCAAGAAACTCGGCCGGGTGGATGTCCTGATTAACAACGCCGCGATGAATCCCGTTCCGAATACCGACGAATCCGCCAAGCAATTCAGCCCGTATGAAGATTATCCGATTGAACTTTGGACGAAAGAGATCGCCGTCGGCCTGACCGGAATGTTGATCTGCGCGCAAGCGGTAATTCCGGTGATGAAGAAGCAGAAAAGCGGATCAATTATCAATGTCTGTTCCACTTATGGCATCGTCGCTCCCGACAACCGGATTTATGACGAAGGTAAATTCAAATCGATCGGCTACGCCAGTGTCAAAGGGGCGGTGCCGAATTTTACCCGAAGTCTGGCGTCCTATTTACGCGAGACCGGCGTCCGGGTGAACACGCTGACTCCCGGTGGAGTCTTTGCCGGGCAGAAAGAAGAATTCGTAAAAAAGTACAGTGATAAAACTATTCTCGGACGAATGGCCAAGAAAGATGAATACAACGGCGCTGTTTTATTCCTCGCGTCGGACGCCTCTACTTATATGACCGGAGCTAATCTTGTCGTTGACGGCGGTTGGACCGCTTTGTAAATCAATTAGGACTGCGGTTTTGAGTTTAAAAAAATAACTGCTAATATCCTTTTGGCTCTTTAAGAGGACTAAATCTTGTCCGAAAAGCGTAGGAAAAGGGAAAGGTTTTCTTGGCAGATCATTACAAAAAGCCGTATCTACCAGAAAACAATTTATGAAATTTTTCCCGACGAACTGTCTGGATACTCGGAATTAGGAAGATCAGAAAGCGGCGCGCGGATACCGCCTATGTTAGCCAATCTAGACTTTGACGCGAACTTCACGCTTTGCGTGAATAAAATGGGCAACTATCGCAAGAATTTCGTTGAAAAAGTTCGCGCTTTTCGACGAGTGAAGCCCAGCGAGAAAGAGATGCTGGTGGCGGTAATTTTCTACGAAAAGAAGCGGAGGAAACAGTGAAGCTGAAACTCGGCCGGGATAAAGTCGTCTACTCAGGCAAATGGCTGAAGGTGATTGAGAGAAAGTTCCAAAACAAGGTCACCGGACACAAGGGAACTTGGGAAGTAGTGGAACGGCCCAGCAGGCGCGCGATCGCCCTGGTTGGAGCGGTCACTCCCGAAAATGAATTACTGCTGACCAAAAACTACCGGGTTCCTCTGAAAAAATGGACGATTGAAATGTGCGCCGGAATGATTGAAGAAAGCGACGCCAGCGAAGAAGCGGCGGCGCGACGGGAACTTCTGGAAGAAATGGGCTATGAAGTCGGCGAAATGAAACTGCTGATGCGCGGACCTTTCAACGCCGGAATGCAAAATGACCAGTTGGTTATTTTCCTCGGTTGGGACGCCAAGAAAGTTCAGGAGCCGCAACTGGAAGGCGGAGAAGACATTAAAGTGGTGAAAGTGCCCATAAAACGGCTAATGCCATTCCTTCTAAGACCACGGAAAAATCTCCTGGTGGATGTAAAAATCTTTGGGCTGATCCCATTTCTAACCCGTAGATAATTCTACGGGTTTTTAATTTAAATTATCCTACTTCTACCATTGTCCGATCGTACGATAGTAGAAGTAGGAATGTGTTCTTTGATTTTCACCGGGGAAAACGTTATGATCTAGCCAGAACTTTTATGACTACCGGGAAAGGAAAACCAGATGGAGACTCCGGAAAGCGCTGATTCGAGATTTCCACCTTACGAAAGAATCATTTTGCGCCATGACGACAAAATGCAGGTTGTCTTAATCATTTGGCCAAAAGGTTCAAGAACCCGTCCGCATGATCACGGAAATTCAATGGGATTCACCATTCTGATTTCCGGCGGACTATTTGAACAAATTTTTGATCAGAAAAGCAAAGAGCTACGCCATGTCCGGGCATTTGATCAGCCCGGTGATGAATTCAAAGAAACTCCGGAGATGATCCACGTAGTCGGCCAGTACGGTGAAGGGGAAGCGGTTTCCCTACATATCTATCTACCGCCGCTGAATATGACTTATTATGATGAACTCGCGGTTCAATTGAAGCCCTGAAGCATCCGCCCCACACCGGGGCGGATTTTTAATTCCGTGCCCCGCACCGAGCCGAGCACTTCGCTTTCCACAACGCCCCAAGGCAATTGAGGTTTTTGCTCACAAATGCCATTTTACGAACTCTAACGTTTTACTTAGGAAAGCGGTAAGGCGTTGCAGTGCTCGATCTGGTGACGGGGTGTGCTAAAATATTAGCAATGTTCGAAAAAGTACCGGATGCGGATGGGCCCGTATTCAACCCGAAAAAGGAACTGAAAAAGATAAAGGGAGCTCCAAAACCGGAACGGCGGAAACTTGTCGCGGAATTTAAAAAAGAGCTGACCGAGCAAAAGGAGGGGATTGCCGATTTGCAGGAGGAGGTGATTCGGATGATCCGGGAAAACCCGGATCTCAGCACGGCTGAACTTTATCCGCGCATTGAAGAAATGGGCTCCCAGATTAAATTAGGGACTCCGGAAAAGGGGATCGCGAAGTTATTGGCGGAAAAATACACAAAAAAGCATGAAGCGATTGAAACTTTCTGGCATCGGTTTGATAAGGCGCCGGAACGAGACGCGGCTATGTTTAAAGATTTATTCGGCCGTGAACCGATTGGCCGGATAGAAATTCTAAAAGGGCCGATGAACTTCTACATCAAATGCGGTAATCCGAAAGATTACGCTATGCTTTACCAACAAACTTTTCTCGGTTTCCGGGAAGCGACTCCGGAAGAAGTAAAAAAAGCCAATCTTTCCGGCGGCGCCAACTTGTCAACTAGTGTGATACCTGACTTAACGGGATTATTAAACATTGAGAATGTCCAAATGATGCCCGACCCGGAAAAATCAACCGCCACCATGCTTCATGAAGAACAGCACGCATTTTATCGTCTCCTGACTAGCTCTGCCTTGGAATTCCTTCCGGTATTAATAGAAACCGGGGTTACATCAAAGGACCCGAAAGAAGCGGCTGAGCAATTTAAAGAAATGATTGAGAAAGACCTACTAGCATTGCGTCTGGAGTCGGAGGAAAAGGCGAAGGATGAAATTCTGGCTACCATGAAAGAGCCGAACGCTGACGATCGGCGATTGTTCGCGAATTTAATTGAGCTGGAGGCGGATGACGGGATTTATGATTATCTGGTAACCGCGCGAGAAACCGAGATCCCAAACCTGGTTAAACATTGGAAAAAAACCGGGTTGCTAAAAAACGTTCCCGATATTGCCGGAATTGTTAATAAGGAAATTGTTCAAATATTTTTCCGGGATTATTATGATGTTCTGTCCCGAGGTATTGCCTCATTTAAAGCCCTGACTGATAAACTGAATTTCTCAAAAGAAAAAACAGTGGCTTTACTGGAGCGCGAGCCGCTGGCAAAATGGCCCAAAGTAGTTAAAAGAATCCATGCTGAAAAAAAGAAAAAATCAGAGGGAAAATAAAATAAGAGTCGCGGTCTTGATGGGCGGCCCCTCCGCGGAGCACGAGGTTTCTTTGAACACCGGTAAAAAAGTGCTGGAAAATTTGGATCCGGAAAAATACCATGGGAAAGGAATCACCATCAGCAAAAAAGGAAAGTGGCCTATTTCGCTGAAGGAGCTAAAAAATGATTTTGACGTGGCCTTTATCGCTATGCACGGCGAATACGGCGAAGACGGGACAATCCAAAAGATTTTAGACAAAGCGCGTATTCCATACACAGGATCAAAGGCGAAAGCCAGCCGGATCGGAATGGATAAGGAGGCGTCATCGCTCATTTTCCGGAAAGCCGGACTGAAAGTGCCTGATTTCTCAATTTTAAAAATCAAGAAAAATGGATTCTTGCCTCTTGGCCGCCAGCATTCTTTCCGGATTCCTCTAGTAGTGAAACCCGCCGACCGGGGATCCAGCGCCGGCACCAATCTGGTCAAGAAAATTCAGGAATTACCGAAGGCCATTGAAGAAGCGGCAAAATTTTCTCCTAACGTAATGCTCCAGCAATATATTGAAGGGCGGGAATTTACCTGTGGAGTGGTGGAAATAAACGGCAAACTGAAAGCTCTGCCGCCGACCGAGATCGTCCCAAAACTCAGGGGATTTTTTGACTACTACTCCAAATACACCGCCGGAGCTTCCCGAGAGATCACTCCGCCAAGAATTGAGAAAAAAGAAATAAAGAAAATCCAAGCGATGTCGCTAAAGGACCATCGGGCGATCAAAGCAAGTGGTATGTCGCGCTCCGACTTTATGCAGGGGTCGGAAGGTAACTATTGGATTTTAGAAATCAACACCATCCCGGGTATGACCGCCACCAGTTTATTGCCTCAAGAAGCTAAAGTAGCGGGTATTGAATTCTCAAAACTACTGGATTTGATTATTACTTCAGCCCTGGAAAAATAGCAGGAAAAGTGCTAATATAGGTTGGTTCATTGAAAGGAGAAAAAGATTGATTCGGCTGTTTGTAGAGCCGGGAGTGGAAAAATCCTGGAAACAATTTCGCAAGCAGAACCCTCGCTATTCAATAGCTTTAGACGGTTACGTCAAGAAGTCGCCCTGTTTTGACTCGTCCGGTCCTTGGTTGAATCTTGATCACCACTCCGGCGTAGACCGGCTGGCGACCAGAAGTTCTAGCGGCCAGGTGCTGATCTGCTTGAGTCAGTGGATGATTAAAAGTTTCAAGAAGAAGGGGCGGATCACAATCAATGTCTACGCGAATGATTGCGATGAAGATGTCTGCCTGGCTTATTGGCTACTCCAAAATCACAAGCGGATAGACGGCACCAAGAGTGATCACCGCATTGAACATCTGGTTCATCTGGTGGATGCTTTGGACGCAACCGGGGGCACATATCCAATTGATCCGAAATCCCTAATCCGCAAACGGCTTAACTGGGTTTTTGAGCCCTACTCAATTGCCAGAAAGGCCGGGAAAATCAGTAAGATGACCGGCAAGGAAATGTTGGCTTTGATCAAAGCAGTCGGAAAAAGAATTACCCGGTACGTGGCCGGCCGGTCCGGAAAAATTCCGTCGGATACCCGATATAAAACGCTGTATGTCGGAAAAGGTTGGGCGATGATCCGCGAGATCGGACGGGAAGGAAGACTGATCGCCTGTGAAAAATACGGCGGCGCTTGCGTTACGGCGCGACAGGATCCGGAAAATAAAGATGTTTCCCATTATGTCTTTCTAAGAATGTCGCCGTTTGTATGCTTCCCAATCCCAGATATCTACAAGGAATACAACAAGAGGGAGAGCATTAAGTTAGGTCTGAAAAAACCCGGGAAGCACTGCGGGGGGAGCAACACAATCGGCGGCTCCGCGAGACGAAAGGGTAGCCGGCAAACACCCGAAGAAGTGACTAAGCTGGTTGAATTCGTGATAAATAATAAAAACAAAAGCCCCGTCTAGTCAGACGGGGCTTTTCTATATGCCCCGCACCGAGCCGAGCACTCCATCATCTGCCCGTTTTCCTTAGAATAAGATCTGGAGTTCGCACTATTCAATTTTGCGAATAAATAACTAAGTTCTATCTTGGACGATGAGAAAACGAAGTGCTCGATCTGGTGACGGGGTATGCTAAAATGAAACTATGGAAGAAAAAATAGTGCGTTGGTCAGCTCCGGAATTTGAATATCACGAAAAAACCCACCAATGGACCTGGATGGTTATTTTAGCCATGATCGTCCTGTTTGTTTTTGCTCTTTGGAAAGGCAATTTTCTTTTCGCTGTTTTTGTGGTGATCGCCGGAATACTGACTATTCAGTGGGGGAAACGCCAGCCATTGGATATGGATTTTGAAATCGGCCCATCCGGCATCGGCCTGGGAGGAAATATGCCCCACCCGTATCACGAATTTGAAGGTTTCGCGATTCATCAGCTTCACCACGCGGAAGAAGGATTTTCCGAGCTGGTACTGCGCCGTAAAGGTAAATTCAGCACCTTTTTAAAAATTATGGCTCCCAACCGGGAAGTTCAGCAGATCCGCCATGTAGTGAATCATCATCTGCCGGAGATTGAGTATGAAGATTCACTGGTAGAGCATATTTCCAGATTGTTGCGCTTCTAGCCAAAAGTTGTAAAATACGTAAAGTTGTATAGGCGCCCTCGTCGTTCAATGGATAGGACGTCTCCCTGCGAAGGAGGCAATTGAGGTTCGATTCCTCACGAGGGCACAAACATAAAACAGGGCTGATGCCCTGTTTTATGTTTTCTATAAAAGCCGCTCCACCATGTACTATAATGAAGAAGTTACTTGAAATAAGGATCCAACATGCCGGAGGGTTGCCCATGAACGACTTCGCGAATGATATTCTGACGCTGGTTAAAGTTTTCACCGCGGCAATTCTAGGCTTCTTTCTGATGGCCACCTGGTTCGGAATTTCTCATTGGAACACCGTTCTTTTTGCCATTTTGCTGATGATAAATATCACGCTTTCCACTCTGATGGCGGTGATGGTGATGATTATGGTGATCGCGCTAGGGGAGTGGATTTGGCTAAAAATAAAGCAGTTTTTTTACCTACTGCTCAAAATTTTCAATTCGTAGAAGCAGAAAATTTTGTGTGCAGTAGCAATCCTGAGCCAGTCGAAGGATTACCAAATACGCTAAAACCTCTATTTTAAGCCATTTTAGGCCCCTCCCAAGGGGCCTTCTATTATACTTGACAATTCGTGCTTAACCATGGTATAATGACTAGGCAGTAGTGTAGATTGATAACCGAATAAACCAACTAACGAAAGGGGAACAGCCATGGATGGATACACCATCGGGTTCATTTTCGGGACGATCTTCGGCTTCGTTGCCGGAGTGAGCGGGGCTATCCTGGCCTGTGTGGTCTGGGTTCCCAAAAACCCGGGTGCCGTGAAAATCATGGACCCCGAGAAGATCCGTAAGATGTTCGAGGAGAACGAGAAGCATAAGGTGCTTCGTCCGTACACGAAGATCTAACGACGGTTCTCGTGGCATTGCGCTACGGGAAAAATCTTCAGGAAACCCAAGCCAAGGAGAGTCACATGTACGACATCCTGCCGGAAATCGGTATCGTGTTGGGATGTATCCTGACGGTCTGCGGTATGTTCTTCTTCACCAATGTCGGACTGAAGAAGTCCAGCCAGATGGCGGCTCCCGCCATCGGATCCAAGGAGTGGACGAAACGCTGGGAAGCAGTCGCCAGGAAGGCCGATGGCCAGGCGATTCCAAGCGAAATTCCTCCGGAAGTTCAACTGGAGGCGGCCGTGACGGTGGATGACCTGAATGCGAAGCGCAACACGCATCGCACTCGCAGGTTCTTCAAGGACATGAAGGAGGCGATGGCCGAAAACACGACCCTCACCGTCGCCGAGAAGGAAATCTCTCGCCGGATCCGCCGGGAAACAAACCGGCACAAGTTCGGAATGGGACAGACCGTGAAGATCCGCTCCTGCCGACATGGCAAGCGAGTGGCCATCATGGTCGGTGTAGACCAGCGAGGCCGGGGCATCTTCCAGCCGATCGGCAGGAAATGCCGGATCCGCCGTCACTTCGAACTAGTCGAAGCGGCCTAAGTAGCAATAACCGTAAGGCCCGTTCAAGAGTTCAACCTCTTGCAACGGGTCTTTTTTTGTGCTATAATCTCCAGCAGTCCATTAAAGGAGATGTATGGGTATGACAGAGATTCTGCTGGGTGATATCGGAACGGTGATTTATACCTTCATCTTGGTGGGACTTACCGCCGCCGCGTTTTGCTGGTTCAATAACCCGAAACCGACACCAGAAGAGAAAGAGGAATAAAATAGAAAACTCTTGGATGTCCAGCATCATCCTGCTTGGTTTAGCGGTGATGATGCTTTTCTCTGATCCTTATGGCGACAGAAATAAAAGTCGCGACGACGAAAAATAATTATGAATATGATCACGGTGATACTGATGGTGATCATCGTCGCTGGTTTAGTCTGGACAGTAATCTGCGCGAGAGACATTGGAAGGTTTAACCGCAAAAGGAAGGACTGGGAAAAGGAAGCCAAGAAATATCGTCCGTCCCGCCCCTCATCATAAAGGCCCGCACCGGGCCTTTATTTTTACTTCTCTTGGTTGTAAATTGTTAGTAGTGAGTCGCTAGTCAAAATATGGTGCCCATAGTGTAGCGGCAACACTAGAGTTTGTGGAACTCTCATCACGGGTTCGAATCCCGTTGGGCACCCAAGATAAAACTCCCCCTGATGGGGGAGTTTTTATTGATTGACAAAACGAAAAAATTGACTACAATAAGCAGACAATGAATTTCAAACCTTTGGCCAATCATTTATTTATTGAGCCGCTAGCTCAAGAAAAAGCCACGAAATCTGGAATTGTTTTGCCTGAAAACGCCGAGAAGGAAAAACCAATGATCGGCAAAGTTGTTGCCGCCGGACCCGGAAAGAAAAATGAGAAGGGCGAGGTAATGCCAACGTCGGTTAAAGTTGGCGATAAAATTTTATTTAAAAAGTATGGCCCGGATGAAATTGAAATAGACGGAAAGAAATATCTGGTCGGCGATGAGGACGACGTCCTCGCAATAATTGAGTAGTGTTCCCAACTTTAAATATTTAAACGTTTAAACAATAAAAATACCCTACGATGGCAAAACAAATTCTATTCAACGAAAAAGCCCGCGAAGCTCTAAAGAAGGGTGTAGATAAACTTTCCCGCGCGGTAATCGCCACGCTCGGCCCGCGTGGCAAAGCAGTGGTTTTGGAAAAGGGTTATGGCGCTCCGCTGGTCACTTTTGACGGCGTTACTGTTGCCAAAGAAATTGAACTGGAAGACAAATTTGAAAATCTCGGCGCGGAACTGATCAAGCAGGCCGCCGATAAAACCAACGACGCGGTAGGCGACGGCACCACCACTTCTATTGTATTGGCCCACTCTCTAATAGAAGAGGGCGAGAAAGTGCTGAAATCCAAAGATGTAAATGTGATTCAGCTCGCTGAAGATCTCAAGAAAGGAGCGCAAGCTCTGATTAAGGGATTGGAGGCGCAGAAAGAGATGGTCAATGATTTGGCGAAATTATCCGAAGTGGCCGCTTTGTCCGCCAAAGATAAAACCACCGGTCTTTTGATTGCCGAAGTAATCCATAAAGTTGGCCGCGAGGGAGTGGTAACGGTGGAGGATTCCAACACCATCAACAACTCCTATGAGCTGGTGGAAGGAATGCAGTTTGATCGCGGTTTTATTTCTCAATACATGATCACCAACAGCGAACGGATGGAATGCTCTTTAGAAGCGCCTCATATTTTGGTAACCGACAAGAAAATTTCGGCGATTCAGGAAATCCTACCGATTCTGGAAAAAGTAATTCAGGGCGGAAAAAAGGAGTTGGTGATTATCGCTGATGAAGTAGAGGGCGAAGCGTTGACGACCTTGGTGGTCAATAAACTCCGCGGCATCTTCAGCGTCTTGGCGATTAAAGCTCCGGGTTTTGGAGATCGCCGCAAGGAGATGTTGCAGGATATCGCCACGGTTACCGGAGCGCAATTTATTTCCGAAGAACTTGGCAAGAAACTGGACGCGGTGGAACTGACTGATCTGGGATCGGCGCACCGGGTAGTTTCCAATAAAGACACCACTACCATCGTCGGCGGCAAAGGCGATAAAAAGAAAATTGAAGAGCGGACTTCCCAAATCAAGGCCCAGCTCCAAAAAGCCGAGTCCGGTTTTGATAAAGATAAATTGCAGGAG
>JBBTRE010000075.1:0-5089 GCA_038065375.1 Patescibacteria group bacterium
GTGAGTCTGTCATAGCGAATCTCTCCGGAGACAAAGTAGTAAAGGGTCTTAATTGCTCTCTAGGGTATAATTAAGGTAATGAATCAGATAGCGGGCATTTATCTCCTGAACCGATTTTTTTATAGAATCTATTCTTTCCTGGTCCATTGGTATTGGGGTGGTTTTCAGTTGTTCGCCGGTCGGACTCTGCGGATTTTAGAAAAACTTGATCGCAGTCTGGCTCTGAGGGTTTCTCTGCGGTACTGGCTGAAGCCGCTTTACCAAGATTACAGTTTTTTGGGTCACATACTCGGATTTATTTTCCGGACCGGGCGAATACTGGTCGCGGCGCTGATTTATTCGGCAATCTGCCTGGCGGCGGTAATTCTATACGCGCTTTGGGCAATGTTTCCGTTTTACATAATTTACAAAGGATTCTACCCATATGCCTAACAGATTAAATTCTGAAAACTGGATTTTTTACGAGCCGAGGTTAGAAATGACTTTAGTGGGCCGTTTTCTGGTACGGCTATGTTCTTACGTGACCTACGCAGGACTATCGGTAACTTCAATTATATTTTTGCTGAACGATTTGCGATCGTTGAAGGCAATCGGCGCGCTACTGATTTTATTTTTGCTAGATCGCTTACGGGTCGCGAATCGGGCGGACCGATCATTAGATCGGGCCTCCGGAGGCAAAATCAATCTGGCTCATTATTTGTCGCCAAAATCCTACGCGGTAATTGAGTGGGCTTTGGACCGGGCAATTTTTTCTAAATCAGATTTTGAGCTTTATCTTTTGAAAAAACTTACTGACCGATCCGAGATTCAAGAAGGTTTGACGCGTGTTGATGTAAAGCCGGAAGAGTTTCGCGGAGCAGTTGAGAAGGAGATCTCCATTTATTCCGGCGGCGTGGTGAATCGCAAAGAGATTTCCATCCGGCTGATGTCGTTGGTGAAAATAGCGGCTTCGGCGGCGATTGATGCCGGCGGTTCCCGGATAGATCCGAAAGATTTATTACTGGCTCTGGTGCTGTTTGGAGATTCCGAGGCCGGGAAGATTTTTAAAAAATTTGATTTATCCGCTGATAGTCTTTTTAATTCTTTGATCACCAGTCAATTCCGTTCCACTTTCGCCCGGCTTTCTAGGATGCCGTCCAGTTTAGTGGGGTTATTAGCCCAACCGCGGCGGGCCCGGCGACGCGTGATGAATCGCGCTTGGACTGCCCGCCCCACGCCCTTATTAGACCAATTTTCCCGGGATATCACTGATTTGGCTCGGAGCGAATCCGTGGGTTTTCTGATTGGCCATCACAAGGAATATGACCGGCTGGTGGACGTTTTGAGCCGGCCGGGTCGCCCGAATGTTTTGCTGGTTGGCGAGGCGGGATCGGGCAAATCTACCCTGGTCGCTCATTTGGCTTTTGAGATTGTGAAGGATCGGGTTCCGGCGCCGTTGTTTGATAAACGTTTGGTTGAGTTAGAAATTGGCGGCTTGGTTTCCGGAGTGAACGAAGATGAGCTAGAAGTCCGGGTTAACCGGGTAATCAATGAAATTGCTGCCGCCGGCAATGTGATTTTGTACATTCCCGATATCCACAATTTATTCCGGACTTCCGGGCAGGGGCGAATCAGCGCCGCTGATGTTTTGTTACCGGCGATTAAAAGCGATGCCTTTTCCGTGATCGGGGCGACGTCGCCCAGAGAGTTTAAGCAGTATGTTGAACCCAATAGCGATTTCGGAAGTTCTTTTGAATCGGTGCGAGTTGAGGAGATTTCCGAGAACGACGCCGTGAAATTACTTTCCTTTGAGAGTGTTCTACTTGAACGGCAATTCCGGGCGGTGATTAGCTTTTCTGCTTTGCGCGAAGCGGTCAATCTGGCAAAAAAGTATTTCCATCAAAAGCTGTTGCCGGGAAGCGCCGAAGATCTGTTGAGAGAATCTTTGGCTGACGCGGTTGGCAGAAAGAAGAAAATTTTAACCGCTGATGATGTTATCGCTGTCGCTGAAAAGAAGGTGAACATTCCTATTCATAAGGCCGGAAAGGAAGAGGCGGCTAAGCTTTTGAACTTAGAGGCGGAGATTCATCAACGGTTCATTGACCAGGAAGAGGCGGTCGGATCAGTGGCGAGGGCGCTTCGTGAATATCGAAGTGGTCTTTCCCGCAAAGGCGGGCCGATTGCCACCTTTTTGTTTGTCGGTCCAACCGGTGTCGGCAAAACCGAGCTCTCCAAGATTTTGGCCAAAATTCAGTTTGGATCTTCAGAGGCGATGACTAGGTTAGATATGTCGGAGTATCAGGATAAATCCAGCATTCATCGGTTGTTGGGTATGCCGGATGGATCGGCAACGGGCAATTTAATAGCGGCGGTCACGGAGAAACCATACAGTTTAATCCTGTTGGATGAATTTGAAAAAGCGCACCCGGACATTTTAAACATCTTTCTGCAGGTCTTTGACGACGGCCGGTTGACCGATAACTTGGGGCGAACGGTAGATTTTCAAAACACGATTATTATTGCTACCAGTAACGCTCATTCCAATTTTATTCAATCGGAGATTGCCAACGGCGCTTCCGTGGAAAAGATTTCCGAGCAGATTAAGAAAAAGCTGACGGAGTATTTCCGGCCGGAGTTGCTAAATCGTTTTTCGGATATTGTGGTTTTCAAACCTTTGTCGCAAGAGCATATCAAAGCGGTGGCCAAAATTCAGTTGGAAAGCTTGGCGGCTACGCTGATGGAAAATCAGGGCATTGAGATGTCTTTTTCCGATTCGGCAATCTCCGAAATTGCCCGGGTGGGATTTGACCCCTCCTTTGGCGCTCGGCCGTTACGGAATGCCATTTCCGAGAAGATAAAAGCCGGCCTGTCGGAGAGGATCTTGAAGGGTGAGGTGAAAAAAGGTGATACTATTAAGGTCGTGTACGACCAAGGTCTGTTTAAATATTTAAACGTTTAAACTTCGCAAAAATCATTAATTTTTGTCGCCTATGTTTAAAAATATTAATCCGGTAGTAAAAATCTTTGTCATCGCGGATTTTTTTTATAACGCCGCCTTTGCCTCTTTCGCGCCGGTGTTCGCGATTTTTATCACCGGACAAATCGTCGGCGGTTCTGCCAGCGTCGCCGGTTTTGCCACCGCCACCTACTGGGTAGTGAAGTCCATTTTTCAATTACCGGTAGCCAGATTTTTGGATAGGACCGACGGCGAGCGGGATGATTTTTGGGCGATGTGGGCGGGATATTTTTTGACCGGGTTTATTCCGATCGCCTATATTTTTGTAAAAGAGCCATGGCATCTTTATCTGATCCAAGGCATCCATGGCTTCATAATGGCCTGGCTGGTGCCGGCCTGGTATTCCATTTTTACCCGCCACGTGGACAAATGGCGAATCAGCTTTGAGTGGAGCTTGGAAAGTGTTTTTTCCGTCGGCATGGCGACTGCCGCCGCCGCGGCGTTGGGTGGCTATCTGGTGGACACCTTCGGTTTTGAGTTATTATTCCTGGCTTCTGGCATCACGGCGATCGCCTCCTCATTTATGATTTTGATGGCGCGCCGTCATTTAGTAGGAAAAAACCGTCAAGAAAGAGTTTTCCCGGAGAAACCACATGGGCGTAAGTAATCAGAGATTATTATGGATGAAGGGGGAATCTTTTTAAATTTTGTACAAGAATATGGCTACCTGGCTGTTTTTTTGCTGGTTTTTATCCAGGAGATCGGGATTCCCACCGTTCCTAACGAATTAGTGCTGATCTTTGCCGGGGCGTTGACGACTACCGGCGGTTTGAATTTCTGGGTGATGTTTTGGACGACGGTAGTCGCGGATGTGCTCGGCACCAGTCTGCTGTTCTTTGTTTTTTACTTTTTTGAGAAAAAGATTATGGAGAGAATTCCCAAATGGATTCCGATCAACAAATATCTGGACAAGATTAAGGCAAAAGTGGAGAAACATGATAAGTGGGCGATCTTTATCGGCCGGATGATGCCTTATGGCCGTGGATATGTTTCCGCTGCCGCCGGCATTTTGAACATCTCCTATCGGGTATTTCTTCCGATAGTACTGATGTCGGCGATGATTTGGACCGGCGGTTACGTTACTCTCGGTCACTTCTTGGGTTACCAATGGAAGAAAGTCGCCGATTTCATCGCCGGCTATCAGTGGTTACTATTGGTCGCTTTGGTGCTTGGCGTGATAATATGGGTTTATGTCCATCATCGCAGGAAAAAGCAGCAAAATACCCAGCAGGCCCCACCAACCGACCAGCAATAAAAAGATTATTTCCGCCGGAATTATTATTTTTCGAAAAACCGGCGAAGGCCACAAGTTCCTTTTGCTTTATCACGGCCGGAACTATTGGAATTTTCCGAAAGGAAAACTAGAGGCCTCCGAGCGAAGCTGGCAGGCCGCTTTACGGGAAGTGAAAGAGGAGACCGGCTTGAAGCAGACGGAGTTGAGATTCGTGGAGAACTTCAAGGCGTATGAGAGGTTCTTTTTGAGCCGGGGGAAAGAGAAAGTTCTCAAGATTGTCATTTTATATTTGGCGGAAACTCGTCAGCCGAATATCACGGTTTCTTTTGAGCATGAAGGTTATGCCTGGTTCACCTTCTCGGAAGCGATGAAGGTGATGGCCAGATATCCCGATAACATAAAAATTCTAACCACCGCCTCCGACTTTCTTAAAAAGGGTTCGCCCCGCCCCAAATTGCACAATAATCTACCGCCGCTATCGGCAAAATAGACAGCAGAGTTGCTTTGTCGCGGAAAGCAGGTTATATTAGCTGACGGCTACTTTGAGGAGATTGCAAGTGAAAGGATTAGAGGTGACATTCGCTCAGCCATTGTCCGTTGGTACTCACGGAGTTACCCCAGGCAAGATCATAGGGGATCATCAAGGAATATTCGCCTTTTTGATGCTTCAGTGCTATGACGCGAAAAAAGGCACCATAGTTTTGCGGTCCGATTACTTGATCTGGGAAGGGATGGGAAGGTATAAGGACATCTTACTTTTTTACTCATGTGCTCCCGATGAAGCAGTTCTAGAGATTGGGAAAGCTCGAGTCGTCAAAATCGTTGACTTGGAAACTAATGAAGTCATTTACCAAAATCCC
>JBBTRE010000076.1:0-1488 GCA_038065375.1 Patescibacteria group bacterium
TTATCACCCGCTTTGACCAACTGCGGCACCTCCTCTCCACGTTGCGCCCCTACGTCAACGGCGTAACAAGTCGGCCCGGTCGCGGTTGATCCGTCATCCAGATCCCACTGAGAACAATCCCCGCCTGGGTAAAAGGGATCGTCAAAACCCGTAATACTCTCATCATCTGTAGTAGCCAATGTCAACGCTCCATCCGCCCCGTCGCCATTATCCATCACCTGGGTTTGGAACCGGCCCCGATTCTTTCCGGAAGAATCTTGGAAGTAGATATTTCCCGTGGAAGTAGCTCCTAATCCGGTTCCGGAGGAACGCAAAGTTAATCCGAAAACTCCACTGGAGGTTTGATTTGAATAATCAGAGGTGATCACACCACGGAAAACTGCGTCTCCGGCAAAGGTAGAGGTACCGGTAGTTGAAGTGGCTAAAACAGTTGAAACAGTCAGACCGCCGTCAATAATCGCCGAGCCCTGAACCGCTAACTTGGCGTAAGGGGTGGCGCTGGAGAAGCCGACATTACCGTTAAGGTCAGTAATGATTGAATCAGCGATTGTGGTTCCAGCGGAAAATTTCGCGATTTTATTTGCAGTGCCGGACCCCTCAATACTACCGCTACCACAACCGGCGCAACTACCTTGGAAGTCAAAGTTCCCCGTAATCGTTACATCTCCGCCGAATACAGAAAGTCCGACAACTGCGAAAGCTGAATCAGGAGAAGAAGAGCCCACAGCAATGGTTCCGGTAGCGTTGAAGGAGGTGGCGGTAGAAGTAGCTTCAATATTGAAATTTCCTTTAACCACACCAAATCCTCCAACTCCCAGGGTGTATCCCGGAGTGCTGGTGCTGATTCCGATGGTAGTGGTGGAGACAATATTACCGGTGGTTAACTGACCGTAGACGTATGTATCGCGAGTGAAGACCGAGGTGGTTGCAACGGCTAAACCAACACCGGGAGTGGTGGTAGAGAGACCGATTGCCACCTTACCGCCTTGCTTAACTGCAAAAGGAGTTTCACCTCGGGATTGAAGAGTTAGAATATCACCATCAGCCGTCTGGTTAACCAAGAAGGCCGGGGTAATGGAAGCGTAACTGGCAGATAATCCGCCTCCCGGAGTGGTGGTGCCGACGCCGACTCGGGCATTGATTATGCCGCCTTTCCCGTCACTCTGGGCGTAAACGGTAAAGATACTATTTCCATCAATCTGAGCTGTGTAACTTTCAACTGTTCCCTGGACGGCATCCGAAGTAACCGGCATATCGGTCCAAGGAATAACGCCGGCATTAGCGCTGAAGGTCATCACGCCTGTCTGCAATTGATCAATCGTCGTAATACCGCTGGAATAGATAGCCAAGGCGGGAGTAGCAGTGCCGTTGTCGCCGACCACAAAAGATGGGACGGTTTCATCACCTTGGTCAAGAATTTCTATTGCTACCGGACCCCAAGGAGTAGCGGTTCCAAATCCGACCCAGCCGTTAACTCCGGATACAGTA
>JBBTRE010000077.1:0-6544 GCA_038065375.1 Patescibacteria group bacterium
TGAAATGGATCACCGGCTTGGTACTGGAGGTTCTGCTGGATGGAGAAATTTCTATTTTAAAACCGGCCGGTTGTTGGGTATCCACTTTGAGCGCGAAATGACTGGTTTCGCCCCACACGCCGCTTCTCAACGCCTTCACATGGAAGAAATGAACGCTGTCGGACAGCCCTTTATAAACCACCTCGGTCGCGCCCCCCTCGGAGACATTGTCGGGAATATCAATCGGCTGATCGCTTAAAACATAGCTGTAGCCCTCAACCGGCAAATTATTATTCCAACGCAAAACCGCCGCGGCATTGGAATACCAGGTACTTTGATCTTGATGCGTTTCCGAAACTATCACCGGCCCGGCTGGAGGCGGCAATGTCAGGTTATAAATACCGTTATTTGTACCTGCCAAAAAATCAGTGCCTAAGCCATCGTTAAGTAAAACCCTAGAGCTATCTAAAAATTTTAAAACAGCGGTGCCGACGGATTTGACCCGAAAGCTGATTGTAGCAATTATCCCCTTGCTGGTATTTAATCCGGGATCCGGCACTCCTCCCTGAAACCGCAAAGTGCCATTTTGATTATCAAATTGCGGCTGGCCGGTCCAGATACCGATTACCGAAGTTCCAATCAGCGGTGAAACTACCTGCAGTTTGTCCGGCGGGAAACTTAAATTCGCTTCAATCGCGTTCACTGATTGGCCGGCGGTATTGAGAATAATTGATACGGAAAAAGTTCCGCCCACCACAAAACTTCCCGAAGCCGGCGACATAGATAGGGAGGCGCCGCTTTGCGCGAAAGAAAAACTTGGCGCAAAAGAGATTAGTATCAAAGCAGCGCTAAGGAATTTAGACATTACTTAATTATTATAACAAAATTGAAATCTTAATTAGTCCACTTGCTTAAAAGGACGCTTAGATCAAAAATGTCCACCAGCTTATCTCTATTTAAGTCGGGCGAAGGCCGACCGGCATTAACAATAGAATTTAAAGCAGCCAAGTAAGTTGGGCCATCGAGCTGCTTACCCCACCAATAGAACACGATCGCGGCGTCATAAATGTCCACATTGCCATCACAATTCAGGTCAGCTTTGGCACAGGGACTGATTATGGCCTCAATGCTATCCTTAATTTTTTTAAAAATGTCCAAAATTGGTCCACCGCCGGCCGGTGATGGCGATGGTGTGGGTGTTGGGGTCGGACTGGGACTGGGCGCGGGACTCGGGGATGGTGAAGGGGCGGTGAAATAAAGAAATCCTGCCTTCAGGGTATTGAGAGTGCTGTCGCCCGATGTGCTTAAACCGGCTCCTAGTTGACCGATGGCGCCATTTAATCTAAAGCCGGCTGAAGACGAAAAATGCCCGGGAGCAAGAACCGGATGAATAACCTGAAAATCAGTGGATGAGAAAGTCTGCGCGGAGGCAGTAGTAAGTAGTAAGTAGTAGGTAGTAAGTGTCAGTAATCCAAGCTTCCCTAAATTCATTATCTTATTATACCGCATCGCCTACTACTCGCTACTTGCTACCAGCTACTTGCTACTAATTTTCTGCTTGCGACTTTTGATAATCGGCGATGGCGGCAACTACCTGAGAATCAGATTTCAAATCCTCAACGAAGAGAATCTGATTTCCATTAATCCTCATCTCATCTTCCGGTCCGTGTAACTCGCCACCAAGCTTCACAAGATTGATCTGCTGAGCAGGTGACCGAGGATCTTTCGGTTGTAGAACCTGGGTAACTTGCAAATAGTAGATATCCCGCAACACTGGATAATCAGCGCCGGTATTATACAGCTTACCGAAATAGACCTGATTATTGGACAAGAAAACGGCCTGATATTTCCCGGATAACCGCACGGGTAGAACCCCGGATTGCATCAACACGATTACCGCGAGCACTGCTACCACTAACCAAACTAATTTAGATTTAAGTAATCCCAACATTTTTGTTTAAACAATAAAAAGCGCGACCTTTGTGGATGTTTACTAATTATACCATACTACATATTTTTTTATAAGTCTGGTACACGTACCATCCTACATATTTTTTTATAAGTCTGGTACGTGTAACAAATTAGCCCATCAAAAAACCATAGCTTTAGTTCCTGGCGGCAAAAGCGAATTGGTCAAAGTACCGCGTTAAATCCGAAAATGAGCTTTTGTAAAGATGGCCGCCGTAAATAGCGTCGCAAAAAACCTCCCGCGCCCTACCAATTTCCAAGCGACGGCCTTTCCAACGCGGATCACTCAAGGTTAGATCAAAAAGATCCAAGGCTCTTTCCTTGGCCTGTTCAAATAGTCCTTGGTCCTTGTTTTGAGCTCGCCAAACTCTCAAAACCTCCCCGCCAATATTTCCCAACTGCTCCGCTAAAGAAAGCATATGCCAACGTCCGGCCGCTAATTCCCTGTGATGAATTACCATTCTTATTGTACGACCAATTTTCTTATTATTTCTTTAATTTTCTCTCTAATCTCAGTACTTTCCACATCGCGTGATTTATTACCAAAATGCGGCTTTAGATTAATCATGGAATCAAATTCAATCCACTCATCCATCGATTTTTTCGGATAAAAATTGATTCCCCAAACATCTTCTCGTTGTGACCCTTCTTGTTCAGACAATAAAATTTCTTCGTCCGCGTGGAGCTCCCCACCCACGGCCATTATTCCTTGCCGCACATCAACGACTGCTTTCACGATATCACCGAACTCTTCATTTGCCATCTTTAAAAGATCGGATTTATTAATTGACTCCTTAACTACTTGGATACTCATTGTAAAATGATAGCATTTTTGCCGACTATCGCGAACACATCCACTTATTTCCTACCGCTTGCCGGCGCGATAAAGCACGCTCACCTCTGCCGCGCTTAAAGCTCTGTTATAAAGCCGGGCTTCGTCTATTTCCCCGGTCCACTGTCGTCCGGTCGATTCAGCATTTTCTCCGATATATAACGCGTGGGCATTCGTGGAAATACTGCCAGTACAAGCAGTTTCAGCGTCTAAAACCCCGTCTATATATATTTTTGCCGCGCTTCCATCATAGGTGGCAACAACGTGATACCAACGATTTAATGCCGGAACGACTGTTGAAGTCGTGCCATTATTGGAGCAACCGGTTCCGGTGATAGCAACACTGAACGCGTCATCCGTCGGCGATCCACCGCAAAAAGTAATATTTCCGCAAAGATGCAAACGGTAGGCACTATCCCCTTTTGTGAAGATTGCCTCCCAATCTTTAAAAGTACTGGAAGTATGTTTCACCCAAACCGCCATCGACACAGAGCCGGTGAGATCTAGGGTGGCATGATCTGCTATCGTCACATAATCATTCACGCCATCAAAATTCAACGCCTGCCCAACAATTCCCGGTATAGCAGTTGGTCCGTTGGTCAAAGTCCCATTGTTTCCTCCACTCCCCTTATCGGTAGCCGTAACTCCGCTCATATCCTGCCCATTAAATGACCAAAGTCCAACCAAACCGTCATTAAGCAGTCTATTCTGCGGCATGTTTACGAAAGATTTCTGGGTGCTAGCGTATAAATTTTTGATTTCCACGGCGCTTAAGGCGCGATTGTACACCCGCGCCTCATCAATTGAGCCTTTAAAATAATTGCCGGAAACCGCGCCGATCTGTACCGCGCCGGAAGCCGAAGAAAACGTCCCCGTAAAACTGGAGATGTCTTTAGTCGCGACCTGCGTTCCGTTAACAAAAATGCGCGATATATTATTCGTTCTATCAACCACGCCAGTTAAGTGATACCACTGGTCCGTGACTGGAGTGAAACCGCTGCTGTAATCCAGCCCGACACCGTCCGAGTCAACAATAAAGACCTGGACATCAGCGCCGCTCGTCTTCAGTCCCCAACGCGGCTGAGACGCCGCTCCATATCTCCCCAAGACATGCTCTCCTCCTACCCCCGCTCCGGTCCTTTTTATCCAGGCGCTAAAACTGAAATTGCCGGTTCCAAAATCAAAAACACTACTATAAGTGTTATCCACGTAATCATCTGATCCATCCAGAGTTACTCCTTTACCTACTCTACCAACTCCATGAAGGTCCGCTTGAGTGGAACCACCATCGTTGTACATAGTGCCGTTATTATTATTGCCGCTCCTGTCTTTGGCGGTGGTGCAGGTATCACAATCATCAAAATCCCACGAACCCACCAAGCCGTTATTATTGGCAACGGATTTAACCACGGATCCAGTGACGCCGGTGCCAGCCGGAGCCGTGCGGGCGTATTGATAAGCGATTTCGGCAGCGCTTAAGGCACGATTATAAACTCGGACTTCGTCAATTTTCCCATTAAAAAAAGTATCCCCACCTTTCCCAATATTAAGGTCATAAGTGTCGGTATAAGTAGGCGCCTCCGCCATAGAAGCGGCAAACACGCCATCAATATATACAGAAGATAGCGTGGCAGCGTTAGAAACCGTAGCCACCACATGGTGCCAGTTAGTAGCGTTGGTCACTGTTGCGCTTGCGCGGGAACAGGTGCCAACCCCATCATTAACACAAAACTCCAAAGTCGTTCCCTCGTTCTGCATACGTAATTCCCATCCTGCGCCGCTTGCATTAAAAGGACTGGACCCTTTCAAAAAAAGTCCATCATTACCGCTCGAATTAAACTGGGTAACTTTATACCAGAAGGCAACACTAAACTCACTTGAGCCGGTATCAATAGAAGAGGAGTAAGCAACGAGCACTTTGTCATTCACCCCATCAAAGCTTAGCCCCTGCCCAACCACACCCGGAACGGCTGTCGGCCCACTAGTCAAGGTTCCATTATTTCCCCCGCTTCCCCTATCGGTCGCCGTAACACCACTCATATCCGCGCCGTTGAAGCTCCAATAGCCGACCAATCCATCATTGAAGCGCAAATTATAGACAACTTTTCTCGCCGCCGCCTTTACCGGCTCAAATTTTGAACCAACAAAAACAATGCCTCCTGTCAGCACAATCGCCAAAATCAAAATTTTATAACGGGTTTTCATATAAATGTTAGATTGCCACGGGATTACCCTCGCAATGACGAACTTGGTCGCTTATTCGCAATATTAAATCTTTAATTTGCATTATTCGCGATTACTCCATTATTATAGCTACTTTTTCTTTAGGCAAAACTGCCGGCGGAATTATTATTTCTTCTCCGACGCTATCGGTCGGAGTTTCCGTAGGTAAAACAAGATTGTCTCCCTGCGGGAGATCTGCCGTAGGCATGACTTCATCGGGACTCGCAATGACGGACGGATTAAAAACTATTACCTCTCGCCGCGCGTTTGAGGTGTGCCCCTCCTGATCGGTAGCTTTATAAATCACATAATAAATGCCCGGCTTGGAAGTATCAATTTCTGCTCCTTCATTATATACGCCCAAATTATCGTTTTTATCATCCGTAACATAGGCGCCCAAATCCGAGTATCGCTCCCCAACCTCAATTCTAGCCGGATTATTGCCATTGATGTGGATAACCGGGAATTCGGTGCTGGCAACTGGTAGCTGGACACTAGGCACGGGTGGCTCGCCGTCAGAGGGCGCCGTTGGCACAGAAATCGCTGGCGCGGTCTTATAATCATCATCTTTCGCCACTACCCAATAATGCACAGTGGAAAGACCGACTACCTTACCGGAAGGGATCTCACTGGTCTTAACCTTCACACCGACATAATTTCCCTGATCGTCCTGAACAAACCGGATGATAGTCGGGGAAATTAGCTGGTCAGAATCGTCCTCCACGGTAACTTTTACACTCGGCTTCCCGGTCCCCAGATGATAATCAAACTTGATTTCCGCCTCTCCGTTTTCATTGGTTTCAATGGATCCGGCGAAGGAATTGTTTTTCACTCGGATTACGCCTTGAGTTTCAATGTCTCCTCTTAAGTTAATCTTGAAGACTTCCGAATCTTTGGATTTGATCACTAATAAGGGAGAATCGGGATCTTCGTCGTTGGGTTGAGCGAGAATTTGGACGGTGCCATCATTTCTGACCAAGAAACGGTCGGATTCGTTGTGTTGAAGCTTCAGGATATCCCCCGTTCCATTTTGGTTAACAATGAAGGAATTAGGAGAAGAAGAGCCGGTTCCCTGGAGAGAATCATTGTATGAAAAGTCACTAAGATCAATTTGCCAATCCGCCTGGTGATAACCGACATCCAAGAACATCATCACGGTTCCTTGATTGGAATTAAAAGAATCCAAAGCCCGGCCGATGGTGTAACCGGATCGGGTGGCTTTCATGGCATAACCCGGAATGGAAGAAGTGGTTAAGTAATCTCCGGGTTTGATCGGGCCATTTTCATTAGTGGCTTTAACGGGAACACGGCCACCGATACCGACCGGTCTTGTGGATTGATTTTTGAACTCTTCTTTGCCTAATTCAATACCCGGTTGAGTGGAGACTACGCCTACAGCTTTAGCGTCATATGGGCGTTGAGACTTTTCCAGATATGCCGACGCTCTCAAGCTGTCGTTATTTGGAGCTACCTGATTAGAGATAGAAACGATATCTCCGGGTTCTATGGAAGTATCTTTGACCGGGAATCTTTCGGCGACGT
>JBBTRE010000078.1:0-3000 GCA_038065375.1 Patescibacteria group bacterium
GAAACGCCGGTGTAAAAAAGTACCCGCTCGGATACGGTGGTCTTTCCCGCGTCAATGTGAGCGATGATTCCGAAGTCCCTAACTTTCTCTACCGGGTATAATCTTGCCATGTTTTATTTTTTGACCAGTCGCTAATCCCTAGTCGCTAGTGGCTATTTTACCAGCTGAAATGCGCGAACGCCCGGTTGGCTTCGGCCATACGATGCATATCCTGCTTCTTTTTGATCGCCGAACCTTCGTTCTTCGCGGTCAACAAAAGCTCCTCCGCCAGTTTCGCGGCCATCGGCTTTCCTTTTTTACCGCTTGCCGCTTCAATGATCCATCGGCAAGCCAAGACAAATTTCCGATCGGCCCGCACTTCGCGAGGCACCTGATAGTTGGCGCCACCGACGCGCTTGGAAGCCACCTCAACCGCCGGAGTAGCGTTTTCTAAAGCTTTCTCAAAAACTTTCAACGGCTCTTCTTTGGTTTCCTTGTGGATTTTATCAAAAGCATCGTAAACGATTCTTTCCGCGGTGGACTTCTTTCCGTCTTCCATTATGTAATTAATAAAACGGGCAACAGCCACACTGTTGTATTTAAGATCTGGCTTTTTTTCTCTTTTATAATTTACTTTTCTACGCATTTTGGTTAGTTGTTAGTGTTTCTCGTTAGAAGTTATAAGTTTGCCGTTACTCCTTTTTCTTCTTCTTCGCCCCATACTTGGAACGCTGTTGTTTGCGGGCATCAACACCGGCGGTATCTAAAACTCCGCGGACGATGTGATACTTCACGCCCGGAAGATCTTTAACGCGGCCACCGCGGACGACTACGATGGAGTGTTCCTGCAAATTGTGTCCTTCTCCAGGAATGTAGGCGGTGATTTCCATGCCGTTAGTTAGACGGACGCGGGCAACTTTACGCAAAGCGGAGTTCGGTTTCTTCGGAGTGGTAGTGAAAACTTTGGTGCAAACCCCTCGTTTGAAAGGAGAAGACACGGCTAACGGTTTATTTTTCAGATAATTAAAATAACGCTGCATGGCAGGCGCCTTGGATTTGTAGGTAGTTTTCTTCCTACCGTTTCTAACTAATTGTCTGATTGTTGGCATGCGAACTTAATAGAGAGAATAATAGCAAAAAAGCTTAAATGAAGTCAAATGTATTAAATAAGCGAATAAAACCAATGAATTTACAAATTGCCTGCTGTCATTGCGAGCTCGCCCGTCATTGCGAGTGAGCGGAGTGAGCGCGGCAATCTTACATAAGAACTATTTATATAAATATTAGCGTAAGATTGCTTCGCAGGGCCTCGCAATGACAACGGAAATAAAAAAAGAGGACCTTTCGGTCCCCTTACGGTTTATTTGAGCTTTTTCTCTAGCTCTAGGTTTTTTCGGTAGAGCTTGTTCAGTTCGGCCTGGTACTGGCGCTTCTGCTCGTTCAGCACCTTGAGCATTTTTTGTGTGTCTTCCTGACTCATATTTTCAAAGAACGCCATCTTGATCTGCGGCGTAAAGTTGTACTCGGCTTCTCCATCGGAATTCGGTTCCTGCGGCGTAGGGTCGGGCAGTTCTATCATTTCTCTCGGCTTTTGAATTTCTTCGATTTTTCCTGAAACAATTTCTTCCAAAACGGCTATGAAAATTTCTCCAAGATGGATTTTCATATCCGTATCATCACCCATTCCGTCAGCGCAGACTTGGCCATCTTTAAATAAGAAATAGAGCTGTTGCTCGCTCTTTCCTAGCGGTACTCTGATGAGTTCGTAACGAGCGGACTGGTCAAGCAGCGGTTGGATATTTGCGGGATCACGCATCAGGATGTCGAAGTGGCGGTCTTCCAGAACGAGTGTCATTGCCGGAATACCCGATATACTGATCGAGTTGGAAATTTTTCTTAAGGATTCAGGTTTGGCCCGCAGAGGCGCGTCTACAAATTTATTTTCTCCAGCATCCCAGCGCGAGCGCTTCACTTCTCCGCCCGCCTTCAGATAAAGTTCCTGGGCTACATTTTTCATACGCTCTCCAAATTCCAGCAAACGCTTGGATTTTTCTGTTTCTTCGGCGAGTTTTTGTTCAGTCGCCCTCAAATCAATTCCCCTATGATAGAACGTACCCCAGCCGAGAATCGCGGCTAAACCGCATATGAGCGTGGTAACGAAAAATCCAGTGACTCTCTTTTTTTCAAAAGCACAGTCCTTCTTCTCTGCCTCCAAGGCGGCTTCTAATCCTGCAATCTTTTCGTCCGCCACTGCCTTTGCCACAATCGAAGGGTCTTCCGGTTGAGTCGTTCGTTCGTCACCCACGACTCTGCCTCCTTAGTTGGCCAGGAAGTGAAAATTCGAGTGTGCGCATGCACATCAAGCTCGAATTTATACTTCCTGGTGAAGTTTTCGGATGTCAAATTTACCAGGTGGTGCAAACTCGAGCTTGTTTTTGAATTTTACTCGAGTTTCTACTACCTGGATTCCGCCAATAATTTAGCACACTCGCGCTTTTTCGTCAACTTTATAAACCTTATGAACTTTCTAACTTTATGAACTTAGAATAACCCTGCCGGGCCGGTTAAAAGATGGTAGATGCTACCTATAATAGGAAGGATTAGTTGGAAGCCGAAGAAGATGAATAGAATAAGAAGCCAGAAGCCGTAGCGGGTTAAAAATTCCTGGACTTTATAAAATTTTGCCGGCAGAAGCGAAAAAAGAATTCCGGAGCCGTCCAACGGCGGCAAGGGAACCAAATTAAAGACAGCCAGCAATACATTTATATATACAACAAAGTTTAATAGCAGAATTAAGCTGGTGATTACCGGAATGGTAATAAATGGATAGAGCAGTTGCAAAATCAATCCAAAAACGACCGCGATCAATAAATTGCTGACCGGACCAACCGCTCCGATAATCCCCGCCCCCAGCTTCGGATTTTTTAAATGCATCGGGTTATACGGAACGGGTTTAGCCCAACCCATCACGAAAGCCCCGCCTGACATCACATAAAGCATGATTGGCAAAACGATAGATCC
>JBBTRE010000079.1:0-3930 GCA_038065375.1 Patescibacteria group bacterium
CTTCTTTTCTTCGGACCATCTGGTGGGGACGGCGCCGGAGGAAGATCTCAAAGACAGCCGCTCCGTGGCAATACTGGATCGGTTGTGCCAGGTTAATCCGCTGGAAAAGGTGGCCAGGGATTCCGTTAAAAGTAAAAATGATCTTCCGGAAGATTATTATCTGCTGGTTTTGAGCGAACTGGCGCGTAATCCATTTTACGGAATTTATAAAAACCGGCTTTCGGAACTGGCGGCTACTGAAATTGATCTGCATGGCCCGCTCACCAAAATCCCGGGATATTATGAGCCGAATGAGAATTTTGCCGAGCTGGCGAAGCGGATCAGCATCTTAAATACTTCATCGGAGATCGCCGGTCATCAGCCGGAAATTACAAAATTGCCCGCCGCCGAAAGAGAGGAGTTGATGGCGGGATTGGAATTTGTCTTGTTGCGCGGCTTAGATAAGAAAGGTCCGGAACTGGGGAAGGCCCTGGAGTCGCTTAGCAAAGGTGCCGGAGAGGCCAACGCGATTATTCGGCGCATGATCGCGGAACACGCGGGGAAGATGTTTGAGATGCCGGAACTGCCGGCGTTAGTAGGAGAGAAGACGGATTTTGATTCGGTTACCTTGAGGATCCTTGGAACTTATTTCCCGAACGCAGTAGCCAAGAACAGAGAGTTTGGAAAAAACTTTGCGCCAACCATTAAAGAAATCGCCAAGGGCGAATACAATTGGCGCCGTTTTTGGGGAGGGGATCCGGGCGATCAGTCCGCCGCGGCTAAGGAGAGTTTATTAGGGAACCTTAAAGCCGGGAAGTTGATTCCGGAAAAAATTTCTTTGAATCAGTACCAGGAATGGGCGTCGGCGCACAACGCGGATTTTCAGGAAACTTTGGATTTTGACCAGGGGGCTTTGAAAAAAAGTATCCGGGATATTTTGGATCAGGCAGTGGCCGATCACCATTTGCCGGCCGAGGAATTGGCTTCGGATTTGCCGGAATTGCAATATAAATATCAGGAACTAACTTTGCCGTTGACTGAATTGACCAAAAAAATGGCGGATTTGAAATCCCAAATGCCGGCTAAAAAAGGAGAGAGTAAAGAACGCGCTAATCCGGAGCTGGCAAAGGCCTACGCCGAGACGCAGGCCCAGATTGCCGACTATCGCGAAGAGAATGAGGGAGAGTTCGCGGAATTGGAGGCCAAGCTTTATTTGGCTGTTTTGCCGTCCATGAATTTAACTATGCTGGAGCGTCAGTTGCTGGATGTCGGCGGTAGGAAAGTACCGCTAGCGAAAGCGTTTCAGGCGATTGAAAAGTTTTTTGGTGAATCCCACCCCGAATTCACGCAAGACCTCCGTAGAATCCAGGGATTATTAAAGGATGGTTTTGACCGGGCTTTCGGTAAGTCGCGGGTTTCCCGATCCTCACTGACTTTGACTGATAAGTTTGATCTGAAAACCTATCTGAATATCGGCGAAGCGCCCGTTCCGTCCTGCCAGAGCTATAAGCGGCCCAATAAATATAATTTGGGATTACTTTCCTATGTTTCTGACCCGAACGTGAAGATGGTCCAGGTATACGATAAAGCCGGAAAGATTATTTCCCGGGCCGCTCTGCGTCTTTTGGGAGACGAAGAGGGGAATCCGCAATTATTTCTGGAGCGGGTTTATTCCGTGAATCCTCATCCGAAAATCACCGAAGCGATTGTGAACTTCGCCAAACAACGCGCTAAAGCCTTAGGGGCGGGTCTTTATTCTCATCACACCGAAAACGCCGATATTACCGAGAGCGGCCATCCTTTGAAGACGTTGGAAAATCGTAACAGCCGGGCCTCTCATGTTTATACCGACGCGGGCGGTGGTTTGGTTAAACGCGGCGTCTTCAAAATTGAGGACGCCTATCGAATCGGGTAGGGGATTTTCGCTCTTTCCACAGCGAGGGAAGCAACTTTTAAGGAACATCCCGGAGGTGGTTTGTAGTTCGTTAGCATCGAACGACAAACCGCTGAGGGCGAAGAAAATCCGCTGCTTGAGCGGATTATTCTGTTTCCTAAAAAGGTTGCTTATTGAGCCCTTGACAAATAGGCCTAGAGTGTGCTAGAATACCAACAGCAATCAAACAAATCAGTTGTCCAAAAAGGGCTTATTTTAAGGAGGTAGCCATGAGCGGTGGAGTGACCAAGATGGAAACAAGAACGCCGGCAGTAAACAGACTGATTCTACTCTGGCAGTCGTTGCAGGGAATGATCAACAATGAGCTGGCCAGACTGCCGGAGTGGGAAGTGGTGAGCCGGGTTCACGGATACACTTATGACACCGTCCGGCTTCGGGGGGAAACCCTGATCGGTCAGGGACCGACCCCGACTCTGGTGGTTCGCTTCAAACTGGTGAGGTCGGCCGACAATGTGGCGACTCCGGTGATGCCGCGTCCGATCAAGCTATACTTCGGAAGCCATGGCCCAGTTTATAAGTTCGGCGAGCATGCTTTCGCTCCCGAGATGGTGGCTCGTCTGGCCGCCATCTATATCGCCAATGGACTGAATGGAACAGACTAGCCAGCGTTGCCGCCCTGCGTCCTATTTGTTAGGACAAAGGGCGGTTTTTTTATTCATAATTTTCTTCTATAATACATACAGTTCATTGGAGGAAGTAGATTGGAAAACAAAAAAGGAAGTAAGTTGGCATTGTTTGCGCTCCTGGTCATCGGCGGGATTTACGGATTTGCTTTCGGATATGGCTATGGCAATCGCAAGGGATTGGAAGATGCCGAGGCGATGACTTGGTTGGAGGAAGGACCGGAACAGACTTTTGAAGGGACCATTACCGGTTTCGCGCGTGTTCCGGAAGATGTTCAGAAAGATGGCGCCGGGCAGTACACCGCTGTTCATAAAAGCGGCGAGACCGAAGACTTCTTGGAATGGGGGCCGGTCGGCAATACCTACTGTGTAGTTCAAAATGCCCAGGATTATCTGGCGATAGTCGGACCGGCCGACGAGAAGGGTAACGAGTGGGTGAGCGTGGATGAAGATTGGGCGAATCCGGAATTAGTTGTGGGCGCGAAAGTCCGCGTGACTTATATAGAGTTGAGCGAAGTGATTCTGCTTAACGGCAAGAGATCAAAATCAGATCCGGTACGGAAGATAAGGTGGGTGATGAAGATGGAGTTAGTGAAGTAATAATATTAAAACCCTCGTCAAAACGGGGGTTTTGTCTTAATATCTTAGCTATGAGCTCTGAGGAAATCAGAAGGAGTTTTCTAGAATTTTTTAAATCAAAAGGGCACGCTGTCGTGCCGTCTTCTTCATTATTGCCGACCGATCCATCGGTGCTTTTGACGACCGCCGGGATGCAGCAGTTCAAGCCCTATTTCACCGGGGAGTTGAACGCGCAAAAAGATTTCGGTTCGCTTAACACCTGCTCGGTGCAAAAATGCTTCCGTACTTCCGACATTGATGAGGTCGGCGACAAGACCCACCTGACTTTTTTTGAAATGCTCGGTAATTTTTCTTTCGGCGGATATTTTAAAAAAGAGGCGATCCATTGGGCTTATGAATACGTGACGAAAGTTTTGGGCGTGAACCCGGAGCTGGTTTATGTGACGGTATTTGCCGGGGAGGGGACAGTGCCGTACGACAGCGAGTCATTTGATATCTGGCATAAAGAGCTGGGCATGCCTGCCGATAAAATATTTAAACGCGGTAGGGCGGATAACTTCTGGGGCCCGACTGGCAGTGAAGGTCCTTGCGGTCCGACCACTGAAATTTACGTTGCTAAAAATGCCGAAGAAGCCAAGAAGGGGGAGGGGGTGGAAATTTGGAACAATGTTTTCAATCAGTTCTATCAAAAACCCGACCCTTCGACTGGCTCAGGGCAAGTAAAACTTGAGAAACTGAAAACTCCCGGCATAGATACCGGCATGGGTTTGGAGCGGTTAGTCTCCGTGATGCAAG
>JBBTRE010000080.1:0-1605 GCA_038065375.1 Patescibacteria group bacterium
CGGAAACGCAGATTGTGGCGAGAGGATTGGCGAGTTGTGACACGATTGATACCGATGCGGCGGGAGTGCTGAAGTGCGGATCGGATTCTACCGGCGCTGGTGGCGGAATAACACTTATCCAAGAAAATGATTCTGACACAGTGACCGCGGCTACCGTTATTGATTTTCTCGGTTCTGATTTCACCGTCACTCCTACTGGTTCCGAGGGTGACATCGCCATAGATTACACCAACTCCGGCATCACCCGCCGTTCTCAAAATGAAATTGTCACCGGCGCTTGGCAATTCATGGATGTGATTTTGAATGGCTCTGACTTAAACATCGGCAATGGTATCACTGCCACCTCAACTTTCTCCGGAGGATATGGACTATTAGGCTTAGGTTCTACTTCTCCTTACGGACAATTTTCTATTGAAGCTACCGCTATTGCCGGTTCCAATACTCCAATTTTCGTGATTGGAGACCAGGGAAGTTCCAGCCCATTACTGTATGTCAGCGGCCGCAGTAACGACTCGCCGTTAATCGGTATCGGCACTGATACGCCATCTGTGGCCTTGGAGATCGGAGGGAGCGTGGTGATCGGTACCAATCTTTCTATCGTTGGTAATTTAGATATTCAGGGAACTTGCACGGGTTGCGGTCTTGGTGGTTCCGGAACGGCGAATCAAATCGCTAAATTTAGTAATTCCACCACGTTGGCCGATTCCCAACTTACCGATGACGGCACCAATGTCGGTATCGGCGCCACCAGCCCTGCCTACAAACTCCAAATTCAGGGAACGGCTTTCGTGCAATCATCCCTGGATATCGGTGGCTCTACTAATCAGGGGCGAATCAATATCGGAAATGGAATTTTCGCGACTTCCACTTTTGCCGGTGAATACGGAAAACTCGGTCTCGGTACCACCTCTCCTTTTGCTCAATTCGCCATTGAAGCCACCGCCATCGCCGGTTCCAACACCCCGATCTTCGTCATCGGAGATACCGGATCCTCTTCTTCTCTCTTTGTCGTTTCCGGAATCAATGGAGATGTCGGTATCGGCACGAACTCCCCCGGAAGCAAATTGGATGTCGGTGGCTTCGCTAACATCAAAGGAAACCTGAATATCGCCGCCACCTCCACCGCCACCTCTTTCAACGCTACCGGCACTATCTCCGTCGGCTCTTCTTCTCCCGATTCCACTCTGGCCGTCGTTGGTCTCTCCACTTTTGGCGGAGATGTGAACGTTACCGGCAATGAAGATGTCCAAGGAACTCTCACGGTAGACACGATCAATCATTCCGGAGCCGGATCCACCACTTTCTCGGGAGCAGTGATTGTCTCCGGACAACTCAACGCCGCTAATCTCTATGTCTCCAATGTGGGAACTACATCTTTTGAGGGAGGAATCAATGTGAAGTCTGTGGGAGGAATTACCAGCAATTCCGGATTGGTGGTTACTTCCGGTTCTGTTATTTTGCCAACTGACTCCATCCAAGACGCCGCCATCGTTGACGCTCTGACCATTTCCGGAGGAACCATCAACTCCACCACCATCGGCGCCACCGCTTCCTCCACCGGCAACTTCACCACTCTGCTTTCCGACACCTTCGCCCAAACCGACA
>JBBTRE010000081.1:0-1874 GCA_038065375.1 Patescibacteria group bacterium
CCGAGCCAATAAAGTCTTCCCGGTGCCCGGTGAACCCATCAGCAAAACTCCGCGGGGAATCCGAGCGCCAATTTCCAAATATTTTTTCGGATTTTTCAAAAAATCCACTACTTCTTCCAGTTCCTGCTTGGCTTCTTTCAGTCCCGCTACGTCTTTAAAAGTAACCCGATCTTTAAATGGCGTGAACATTTTAAGGTTGGCTTTGCCGAAACTAAAGGCCTGGGAAGCGCCGCCCTTCGCCTGCCGGAAAATCAGCCAAAACATAATTACGATGATAATCAGCGGCAAAAGCGCCGGGATCAAAATACTCGCCCAGAATTTAAATCCGGATTCGTCCTTCACTGAAACCAAAACTGTCTGCAGAGCTTTTTGATCCACGCCCAAATTTCTCAAAGTCTCGGAGACCCCCGCCTCGGATTCTTTGCGGCTCGTTGCCTCTTCGCCGTTAGCCAGCTTAATCGCCAAATCATTGCCATTAACCTCAATGCTCGCCACCTCGCCCTTATTAATCTTTCCCACCAGCTCGTTAATGCTTAATTTAGCTTTTTCCGGCGTGGTATTCATCAAGAATGAAAAAGCCACCGAGATCACCATTAAAGTGACGATTGCCCAAAAGATGCTGGAAGCGATATTTTTCATCCTAGTTGCTTGGTTTTTCTATTCGCTGTATTATACTACATTATACCAATATGAAAAGCGTACTCAAGGTAACGTTTGTCCTGATAGTAATTATTTTCTTGGTCGCCAGTTATGTGATGACCGGTTTCCCAGTTCCCCAGAAAAAGTCCGCGGTGGATTTCCAAGGCCCGACCGGCGAGCCGTCGGTAAACGGACCAACTAATCTGCCCCCGGAAAAATAGCGATTATCTCCAAAGAAAAATACACCTCAAAAGGTGTATTTTTCTTTGGAGCGGGTAACGGGAGTCGAACCCGTATCTAAACCTTGGCAAGGTTTTATAATAGCCGCTATACGATACCCGCGATAATAGTGATTCTAAATCATTTCCGGTAATTTTCAACCCTGACGACTACTCTTGACTAAATAAGCTTTTTTATGCTATAATCACCCTGGTTCTATAACACAACTTTTACCCCTATTGAGGAGGCGCGCAGATGGGAAAGATCACTGGGATCTTCGGGACTCACGATGAGAATACGAAGGAACAGCTGAGGGATGTCGCCAGCCGGGCCGAAATGGCCGCGCTGATGGCGGATGGTCATCTGGGCTATGTCATGCCGATTGGCGGCGTGGCGGCCTACAAGGGCAAGGTCAGTCCGGTGGGTGTCGGTTTTGACATCGCCTGCGGTAACGCGGCAATTCGGACCGATCTCCAGCTGGAAAAGATTTCCGGCGATCTCAACAAGATCGCCGATGAGATCTTTGGAACGATCAGTTTCGGCATCGGCCGGTCCAACGGCGCGGACGACGCTCCGGTGGATCATCCCCTGTTCAACTCCGGCGCCTGGTCACTGATCTCGGACCGGAACGAGCGGGAAAGTCTGCGAGCGAAAGCCCGCAACCAGCTCGGCACTATCGGATCCGGCAACCACTATGTAGACGTATTCGTGGACGAAGTCGGAATGATCTGGGTCGGAGTGCACTTCGGCTCGCGTGGCTTCGGTCACACAGTGGCCAGCGGCTTCCTCAACCTTTCACAGGGAAGGGCCTGGGGAGAGAAGGGCGTGAAGGAAACAGAAGTTCTTCTGCCGTTGGACAAACCGATGGGTCAGGACTACTGGGAGCTCATGCAGTTGGCTGGCGAGTATGCTTACGCCGGCCGCGAATGGGTTGCCCGCAAGGTCGTGAAGATCCTCGGCGGGAAAGAGCTGGAGCTGGTGCACAACCACCACAACTTCGCCTGGAAAGAATTTCA
>JBBTRE010000082.1:0-1751 GCA_038065375.1 Patescibacteria group bacterium
CGATACCGACAGCGGCTATCCCCATCTCCTCAATTATGATTTCTCCGACAACGACACTGTCTATCTCCAGGTAGAAGCTTCTTCTGACAATGTTACTTTCCAAACTCTGGAACCACGGCAACTTATTTCCTCCGTCGCTTTCGCTCAATACGCCGCCGCGGTTTCCGGCACTTCTACTCCTTCAGCTTTCGGCACCACTACTCCTTTCGGGACCGGAAATATCCAGGCCTCTTTTGAAGCCACCACCACTGGCTCCATCCCGTTAGCCGTCCGCGCCGCTTCCGGTCAGACCGCTGATCTTCTCCAAATCCAGGAAGGTAATGATGGAGTTAATAAATTTATTGTTGATTCCGGTTTCCGAGTCGGCGTCGGCACCTCTTCTTTGAGCGGCACCCTGGGACTCTATGGTCTAGGCGTGGAGGGCAGTTCCATCATCGGTAATTATTTAACCACCTCATATATCAACGCCACTTCCACCACCGCCACCTCCACTTTCAAAGGTGGAATTGAACTGGCTAGAGAAGCCGGTAATGTCGGTATCGGCACCTCTTCTCCCTTTGCCCTTCTTTCTGTTGCCGGCAATGGTTTCTTCCGGGGTGGTTTGAGCGTGGGAGTTTCCGCCACCACCACCGATGGAGCAATCCGGGCGAATCTGCTTCATTCCGACACCCAAATCGTAGCGAGGGGATTAATCGGTTGCGACTCAATTGATTCCGACGCTAACGGAGTATTGAAATGCGGATCAGACTCTACCGGCGCCGGAGGGAGTATCGCGACAATCCAGGAAAATGACGTTGATGCCGTTACCTCCGCCACCGTGATTGATTTCTTGGGAACCGACTTTATTGTTGGAGCTTCCGGCTCCGAAGGCGACATCTCCCTTGATTACTACAACTCCGGCATTACCCGGAAATCAGTCGCGGAAAATATTCTTTCCAACTGGAACTTTGTTGATCTTTTTGTCACCGGCTCCGACATCAACATCGGCAACGGTATCTCCGCCACCTCCACTCTTTCCGGTGGCTACGGGCTTCTTGGACTAGGAACTACTTCCCCCTTCGCCCAATTCGCCATTGAAGCAACTGCCATCGCCGGTTCCAACACCCCGATCTTCGTCATCGGAGATACCGGATCCTCTTCTTCTCTCTTCGTAGTTTCCGGCGTGGATGGCTCCATCGGTATCGGCACTAACACTCCCGGAACCAAATTGGATGTCGGTGGCTTCGCTAACATCAAAGGTAATTTGAATATCTCCGCTACCTCCACCGCCACCTCCTTCAACGCTACCGGCACTCTCGCCGTCGGCTCTTCTTCCCCTGATTCCACCTTCGCCGTTGTCGGCCTCTCTACCTTTGGAGGAGATGTGAATGTCACCGGATCAGAAGATATTCAAGGAACTCTTACGGTAGACACGATCAATCACTCCGGCGCCGGATCAACTACTTTCTCAGGAGGAGTAATTGTCTCCGGCCAATTAAATGCTTCCAACCTCTATGTCTCCAATACCGGAACGACTTCTTTTGAGGGAGGCATTGTGGTGAAAGCGAACGGGGGATTGGTTTCCGATTCCGGATTAACTATCCGCTCCGGATCAGTTATTCTTCCGACCGGTTCCATCCAAGATGCCGCCATCGTGGATGCTCTGACTATCTCCGGAGGAACCATCAACTCTACCACCATCGGCGCTACCGCTTCTTCCACCGGCAACTTCACCACTCTCATCTCTGATACCTTCGCTCAGACCGATAACT
>JBBTRE010000083.1:0-2981 GCA_038065375.1 Patescibacteria group bacterium
GTTGCGCGCGACAAAGCAATTTTGGAATTATTATTTTCCACGGGTCTGCGTTTGGCCGAGCTTTGTAGTCTGGATCGTTATCTGAATTTTGACCGGGGAGAATTGACCGTGCGGGGCAAGGGAGAAAAGTTGCGGTTGGTTTTCGTTTCCGATTCGGCGAAAGAAGCGCTGAAAAGTTATTTGGATAAGCGCTCGGATATGGAGAACAAATTATTTGTCAGCTTGGATAAGAAGGGGAGAGTGATCGGGCCGATTACTCCCAGGTCTGTTCAGCGGTTGGTTAGTTTCTACGCGCGCAAAGCCGGCATCACCAAGCGTCTGACGCCTCACGGCCTCCGTCATCTGTTCGCCACCGACCTCTTAATGAATGGCGCGGATATCCGTTCCGTGCAGGAGTTTTTGGGCCACGCCAACATCGCCACCACGCAGATTTATACTCATATCACCAACAAGCACCTCAAGGACGTTCACAAGAATTTTCATGGAAAGCAACACAAGGGTTGATATTTACTGTCATTGCGAGCTTGCCCGCCTTTGGCGGGCGAAGCACGGCAATCTAACCAAAAAGCTATTTATAGATAGCGCTAATGTATGATTGCCGCGGGATTACCCTCGCAATGACGAACGAGTAGATGGAATTGCCACGGCTTATTCTGAATCCTCGCAATGACGAACTAGGTGAAATGTTAAACTAGGTATTATGTATAGAGTATTAAACATAAGGATTTCATTATTAGTTATAAGTTATTTGTTATTAGTCGCGCCTCCGGCGCTGGCCCAGAATCTTAGTTCGCAAATTCTTTCATTATCCATCGTCAATCCGGACGGGCCGATGTCTAACGTGAAAGTAATTTTTGATATACCGGCGGGGTTTGTGCCGGGCGATCTTGGCGATTCCGCCATCTGGGACTCGGTGAACCGGCAAATTACCGTTAATTTGGGATTTTTTGCTCCGGGGGAAACTAAACCGGTGAACATTACTCTCACGGCGCCCCCGGGAGTTTATACAATCAACGGTCGGACTTCGGGTTTTTGGCAGGAAGTGGCTCAGCCCTTCAGTTCCAATTTGAAACCAGTGGTTTTGGTTTTCCAGGCGCCGGCGTCAAGTTTCGGTTCTTTGCCAAAACAGTTGGAAAGTATTCCCGAAGCGGCCCGAGAGGGGACATTCGTAGACGATTTAGTGAAACAAATTACCGCTAATCAGGAAGTTTTGCGGATCACCGAGACTATCAGTCTGCCGGTGGCGGCAGGTTTAGGGGTGGTGGGAGTGGTTTCGGCTTTGTCTTCGGCTTACGCTACCAGCGCTTCATTCGCTTCCAGTATCTCCAAAATCTTGAGTTACTTGAGTTTCGGATTCTTGCGGTTGCGCAGGCGTAAACCTTGGGGGCGAGTGGTAAACAATTTAACCGGCCGGCCTATTGAGGGCGCGGTAGTCAAGATTTTAGACAATGATTTCCGGAAAGTTAAGGAAACACAGGTTACCGACAAAGATGGGCGTTTCGGATTTTTGGTAACTCCCGGTTCTTATCTCATTCAGGTTAACCGGGGCGGCTTTGGAGAAAAAGAAACTTCGGTATTCCAAGTGGCGGATATCAAGTATTCTCCTAATCTGGAAATTCCTCTGGAGGCCCTACATGTCGGTTTGGCCGATTACGCTTTACGCACGGCCAGGATCTGGCATTGGTTGAATTTGTTTTTGGATCGGCTTAGTCCATTCACGATTACCATTGGAACCGTCGCCAGTATTTTGTCCGTCTTGCTGAATCCAAATTTATTGAACTACACCATCCTCGCTCTTTACGCCTTTTTAATCCTTTTGATGACAGTAGTAAAAAGCGTTGCCGTTCGTTCTTTCGGGCGCGTTTTGGAACGCTCCACGGACGGTCCGATTCCTCTGGCGGTGGTGCGACTTTATGATGTGAAGCAAAACTGGCTGATCGGCACCCACGTCACTGATGACTCCGGCCGGTTCAATTTTTTGGTAAATCCCGGCGAATATTATGTAACCGCGGTCAAAAATAATTTTACTCCGTTTACTTCCCAGCCGTCACATTTTTCCAAAGCTAACTTACTGAATTTTGATATCAAGCTGGATGTTGCTAAATAGAGAGACGGCCGATGTTTTTCAACAGACTCTTTCCGGTCATCTCTTTTGGTTGCGGGATCTGCATAATTTCTAAAATAGTCGGCGCCACATCAGCCAGAATTCCGGCCGGTTCGCCGTGATGGAATGGCTTTTCTTTCGCCGAGTAGGCGTTGCCGACAATGAAAAGTGGAACCGGGTTGGTGGAGTGTTCGGTATCGGCCACCCCGGTGCTCAAATCTATCATTTCTTCGCAGTTACCGTGATCGGCGGTGATAATCATATTTCCATCCAGCGCTAAAACTTTGGAAGCAATTTTCCCGATGCATTCGTCCAGCACCTCTACCGCTTTAGTGGCGGCTTTTAAATTTCCGGTATGGCCCACCATATCGCCATTGGCGAAATTGACTACAATCAGATCATATTTTTGCTTTTCCAGAGCCGCGAGAATCCGATCCGTAATTTCATAAGCGGACATTTCCGGCCGCTGGTCATATTCGGAGACCGCGGGAGAGGGGACGGTGTTCCGGTCTTCTCCGGGGAAGGGCTCCTCTATTCCGCCATTAAAGAAATAGGTAGCGTGGGCGTATTTTTCGCTCTCGGCGATGTGGAATTGAGATTTCCCGGCATCGGACACGACTCTGGCTAGCGGATGAGTAATATATTGCGGCGGAAAGGCCACTTTCACCGGAAGTTTTTCTTCATATTGAGTCAGCGTGACCAAAAGCAGGCCGTCAATTTTAGACATTTTTTCCGTGATTTGGCGCGCGCGATCGGGTCGGAAATTAAAAAATATTGCCGCGGAGGATTTTTTCAGCAAGCCGATTGGTTGGCCATTTTTTCCCACAATCACGGTCGGTTCAATCAATTCATCGGAAATATTATTTTGATAAGCGCG
>JBBTRE010000084.1:0-12100 GCA_038065375.1 Patescibacteria group bacterium
ATATTGTTATTGCTTTATGACTATTCTGGTTCTCACCGGAAGTTTAAAACCGGCCAACCGCAAAGCTTCTTTAGCGACTTCGGCTGTTACGCCGTCCATTTCAAACAAAATTCTTCCCGGTTTTACCGGAAAGACATAGTGATCAACAGCTCCCTTGCCGCCGCCCATGGTGAGCTCCGGAGGCCGCATGGTGATTGGCTTATCCGGGAAAATACGGATCCAAACCTTGCCCTCTCTTTTAATAAAGTTGCTGATAGTGCGGCGGGCGGCTTCAATTTGCCGCGAATTAATCCAAGCGGCGCTTTCCGCTTTCAGACCAAAACTGCCGAAAGCCAAAGTCGTTCCGCGGGTTTCCACGGTTCTTCCAAGGGATCGGCCCTTCTGCCACTTCCTATGTTTCATCTTCTTTGGAGCAAGCATTGTATTTAAATTGGACGCTTCACCGGAGCATTAGCGAAGACGTTTCCTTTGTATAGCCAAACCTTTACACCCACAGTTCCATAGGAATTAAATGAAGTGGCCTCGCCGTAATCAATGTTGGCGCGTAAAGTCTGTAACGGTAATTTGCCTTTTGCCAGCCATTCCCTGCGGGCAATTTCGTTACCATCCAAGCGTCCGGACAGACGGATTTTCACACCCTGAACTTCTCGGTCTTGCATGGCGCCCTCAATGTATTTCTTCATCGTCCGGCGATAAGGCATCCGTTTTTCCATATCCCAAGCGAGAGATTGGGCCACGTATTGAGCGGAAGTTTCCGAGCGACGTAGCTCTTCCACGGTTAAACGTACTAAAAACTTCGGGGTCTTGGTCTTTCTTTTCGCGAAAAGTTTATTGAGAACCACTTCAACGGCTTTAGAAAGATCTTCAATGCCCTTGCCGCCCCGTCCGATTACCAAACCCGGGCGGGCTGCTTTAATGAAGATTTTGAAGGAATTATCGGTACCCCGCTCAATTTCAATTTTGACGATTCCGGCCGGGCCGATTTTTTCTTCAACAATTTTGCGGATTACCATATCTTCTTCAAGTTGATTTTTGAAGCTCATATTTTTCGGTATCCACCGGGAGGTCCAGTTGTTGATGATTCCGAGGCGATATTTAAATGGTTGTATTTTTTGACCCATGGTTGTGTATTTTTAGTGTTTAAAAGTTTAAATGTTTAAATATCATTTTATACCGCTCGGCGGTTGAACATCCGCTTGAAGAATCCCGGTTTCGCAGTTTGCTGTTCTCTTTGCTGTTCTTCGGCCTTGGGTTTCACCCGCTCTTTTTTGTGAGCGTGTTGTTTTTTGGACGGCGGGTTGATTACGAAGCGATTGTTGATTACTTTATCCCCTTCTTTAAGAGTCAAAACCACATGGCTCATTTTCTTATGAATCGGAGTGGCGCGTCCCTGAGCGCGGGGCAAAAACCGTTTAAGCATCGGGCCCTGGTTTACTAGAATAGAAGCAATTTTTAGCTTGGTTATATCCATTTTGCTATTTCGGGCGTTATTTACAGCGGAGCGCAACAATTTCAAAAGCGGCTGGCTGGATCGCTGAACGCGCAATAAAAGTTGCGCCTCCGCTTCTTGGACAGACAAACCCTTGAGGGTATTGGCAATCAACCGCACTTTTCGTGGGGCGATTTTCAGATAATTCAGTTTTGCGGTTGTTTGCGCCATATTTATTTTTTAGCCGGGGCCTCGGTGGATTTAGCGGCCTGAGCTTTAGCCACTTCAGCGGCTTGCTGAGAAGCTTCCAACTCGCGTTGCATTTTGCCACCGTGTTTTACGAATTTCTTAGTCGGAGAAAACTCGCCCAATCGGTGTCCAACCATTTCTTCTTTCACAAAAACTTCAATGTGGGTTTTTCCGTTGTGGACGCCAAAAGTGTGACCAACCATTTCCGGAGAGATTTCCGAAGCGCGGGACCAGGTTCTGATAACCACTTTTGTGCCCGGCTTTAAAGCCGCCACTTTCTTCAGTAGTTTCGGGTCTACAAACGGTCCTTTTTTGCTTGAGCGTGACATATTTTTATCTGACTTTCGGCCGACGCTGAATAATCCACTTAGACGACCATTTTTTCGGTTTGCGGGTCTTATGGCCGCCGGTAACCTTACCCCACATGGTTTTCGGACGCTTAGTGCCTCTTGGCTGAGCGCCTTCACCACCTCCATACGGATGATCAACCGGGTTCATTGCTGACCCGCGGACGGTCGGGCGGATGCCTAACCAGCGGGAACGGCCCGCTTTTCCAATGTTCACCAAATTATAGTCAATATTTGAAACTTGTCCAATTGAGGCCCAGCCCTCGGCAGACACTTTACGGATCTCTTTTGAAGACAATCTTAAGTCGGTCAACCCCGCTTCGTGCGCCAAAACTTCAGCATAAGCGCCGGCAGAACGGGCTAATTTTGCGCCACCGCCGGCCCGAATTTCCACGTTAAAGACAAAGTAGCCGATTGGGATATTTTTCAGCCGTACCCGGTTGCCTGGTTTCAATGGAGCGTTCTCCGCGGTCATAATCATGTCGCCGACTTTTAGATCTTTCGGAGCCAGGATATATCTCCGGTCGCCGTCTTTATATGAGATTAATGCGATAAACCCACTGCGGTACGGATCATATTCTATAGTCTCTACTTTGCCGGGAACACCGATTTTATTTTGTAAAAAGTCCACTTCCCGATAAAGTTTTTTATTTCCGCTCCCCTGGTGGCGTACAGTAATCACGCCGCGGTTATTTCGGCCAGAATGACTTTGAATTCTTCGGGTGAGCGCCTTATGCGGTGTTCCGGTGGTCAATAATTTCCCGTATTCAATGCCGGTCATTTGTCTGCGGGATGGCGATGTTGGTTTATAGATTTTCATAAAATTTTATTTTGGTAAAATATCTAGTTTTTGCCCTTCTTTCAGGGTGACAATCGCTTTCCGATATCCGTGTTTGACTCCGGTCATCCGGCCCCAGGTTTTCGGCTTATCTTTCGTATTGATCATATTTACACGCATAACTTTAACTTTATAAAGTCCCTCAACGGTTTTTCTGACCTCCGGAGCGGTTGCCCCATCTTTGACGGCAAAAATATACTTACCCATCTCGCTGAGCATAGTGGATTTTTCGCTGATAACTGGATGTTTAATAATAGTTTTGTCCATGTTATTTAATTTCAGAAATTGCCCTTTGATCCAATAAAATATTTTTATATTTCAGTAAATCTTCAACATTCATGGATTGCACGCTCAAGCTGCGCGCGCGGGCAAGATTCTTAGAAGCGCGGGCCAAGTTCTTATTTTCTTTGGTGGCTACCAAAACTGCCGGTAGCATGTTTTTAATCATGCCAAACAATGCTTTTGTTTTCGGAAGCTGGAGATCCAGGGAATCTACTACTCGTAATTCTCCCTCCGCCAGTTTTTTGGAAAGCACGGAGAATACCGCCGCTTTGGCCATCTTTTTGTTTACCTTTTGGCTGTAGTCGCGATCCTTCTTTGGACCATGGGAAACACCACCACCTTTCCAAATCGGAGATCGGATAGATCCATGACGAGCCCGGCCGGTATGCTTTTGCTTCCACGGTTTTACTCCACCACCTCTGACCTCCCCTCTTCCTTTAGCGTGCGCCCAAGGACTGCGGCGATTGGCGGCTTGCGCCATCAAAACCCGGTGAACCAGATCCGGATTCCATTTGTAACCAAAAAACTTTTCCGGTAAATCTATTTCGCCGATCGCTTCGCCTTTCAAGTTGTAGAGGGAGGTTTTCATTTTAGTTTTTGGTTCTCAATTCAACTTTGTCGCCATTATTTCCGGGCAGGGCGCCTTTTATAAAAACTAATTTCTCATCTATGCGAACTTCAACAACCTTCACATTCGTGAGAGTGGCCCGATTAGTACCCATGTGGCCCGCCATTTTACGTCCGGGTAAAACACGTTGCGGGGTAGTGTTGCCGATAGATCCTGGAGCGCGCTGGCGGTTTTTCTGACCGTGAGTCGCCGGTCCGCCGTGGAAACCGTGCCGCTTAACTACGCCTTGGAAACCTCGCCCCTTAACAGTGCCGCTGCCTTTTACGTAGTCCCCTGCTTTTATTAAATTCAAATCACCCGAATCAATTTTAACGGGCGTTACCGGAACAACTTTCTCTCCGGAATAGACCTGAGTCATTTTCAGTTTTTTGCCTTTGAATTTTTCCATAAGGAACAGAAATTAAATACGCGAACGCAATAGGAAGAATTCTATCCTATTTCAATTAATATGTCTAGAGCCAACCAAAAACCCGCCTTTCAGCGGGTTTTTGGAGTTAAACCATCTTAATTTCTATGTCTACTCCGGACGGCAAGTTCAATTGAGAAAGAGAGGCGACGATTGCTTGGGTAGGATTCAAGATATCAATCAGACGCTTATGAATTCTCAACTCAAATTGTTCACGGGAATTCTTGTCAATAAAAGTAGAGCGATTGACGGTGTACTTCTTAATCTCCGTAGGAAGCGGGATCGGACCCACGACTTCCGCGTCAAATCGTTTAGCAGTATCCACTATTTGACGGGCGGAATTATCAATCAACTTACTGTCGTAAGCTTTAATCTTCAGCCGAAGTTTTTCCTGCTCCTCTTTTTCTTTCTTTTGTTTTGCCATTTGTCTAGGTACTGGGGGTTAGTGTTTAGGTGTCAGGTTTTGGATTACTTTGTAATCTTTAAGACTACACCGGCTCCCACGGTCTTGCCGCCTTCGCGGATAGCAAACCGCTGTTTCTCTTCCAAGGCAACCGGAGCGATCAACTTGACGCCAACCTTGACGGTGTCGCCGGGCATAACCATCTCCATTCCTTCCGGTAGAGTTACATCACCGGTCACATCAGTAGTGCGGATATAGAATTGCGGTTTGTAGCCCTTAAAGAAAGGAGTGTGCCGTCCGCCTTCCTCTTTGCTCAACACATAAACTTCAGCTTCAAAATCGGTATGAGGGTTAACACTGCCTCCCTTGGCCAAAACTTGGCCACGCTCCACATCTTCCTTTTTCAAGCCACGGAGCAAGACGCCCACGTTATCTCCGGCTTGGCCTTCGTCTAATAATTTATTGAACATTTCAATGCCGGTAACCACCGTTTTTTGGGTTGGTTTCAAGCCAATGACTTCAATTTCCTCGTTGACTTTCACTAAGCCACGCTCTATGCGGCCGGTAACTACAGTGCCACGGCCTTCAATAGAGAAGATGTCCTCAATCGGCATCAGGAATGGCTTGGAGGTATCGCGGATCGGGTCTGGAATGAATTCATCCAGGGCTTTAATCAAGTCCAAGATTGGCTTAGCGTCCGGATCTTCTGCGGTTTTAGCCGCCAAAGCTTTAGTAGCGGAACCACGGATAACCGGAGTGGTGTCGCCGGGGAAATCGTATTTCTTCAAAAGTTCGCGGACTTCGGATTCAACCAAATCAATAAGTTCCGGATCATCCACCATGTCACACTTGTTCAGGAAAACCACCAAAGCCGGCACGCCTACCTGACGGGCAAGCAAGATGTGCTCGCGGGTTTGAGGCATAGGGCCGTCAGCAGCGGAAACCACAAGTACCGCTCCGTCCATCTGGGCGGCGCCGGTGATCATGTTCTTAATGTAGTCAGCGTGACCGGGAGCGTCAATGTGCGCGTAGTGACGCTTCTCGGATTCATATTCGGAGTGATGCAAAGCAATCGTGATACCACGAGCTTTTTCCTCAGGAGCATTATCAATATCGTCAACTTTTTCTTCTTTCTTCGCCCAACCTTTCAAGAAAAGGACGTGCGTAATAGCCGCGGTCAAGGAAGTCTTGCCGTGATCAACGTGTCCGATCGTGCCGACGTTTACGTGAGGTTTATTTCTAACGAATTTCTCTTTTTCTGCCATTTTTTTATTTATTTAATGTTTTTGACGACTTTTGCTTAAAGTTTTTATAAGGAAACGTTATATCAGATTGTATATCAAAACGTCAAAAAGTGTCAAGGGCTCGGTCGCGTTGCTTCTCGGACACAGAATAACCCCGTTCCAACGGCGGGGTTTTCTTCGCTCTCGGCGGTTGTTCGTTCGAGATTAACGAACGAGCCAAGCCTGCCTGCCGGCAGGCAGGCCCAACCGCCTCCGAGATGTTCCTCAAACCAACATGCCCTCGCAGCGCTTAGTTAGAAAATAAAAAGCCCCCTATGCGGGAGCTTTGATTCTTATCTTCGAAAGGTCAAGCAGTAGACCTAGCCCAACTACCGGGCCCATAATCCACCAGCAATGGGCGCCATGCTCAGCGTGCATCAGGATACCCCCAACAATCATCGCAAACGTTCCAGGCAAACAGAACATCATACATAGGCCCAAGACTATCAGGATGCACACGCCGCAGGTCTGAAGGAAGATGAGCATGCCACGTCTCCTTAGTAGATTCTAGGAGAGATAATAACATTATTAAAATAAAAAAACAAGCCCCGGGTGGGGCTTGGGTTTCTACTTCTCGCTAATTCTATTTTCTATTTACTAGATTCTATTTTCTGAGTATTTTGGCCGCTTCCGCCATCACTTTCAGTTTGGCTTTAGAAACTTCTTCACTGCGCTCTTTCAGGCCGCAATCCGGCGTGAGCCAGATTTGCGCGGGCTTAAAATATTTCAGCGCTTTTTGGACTCCGGACAGGATTTCTTCTTGCGTTTCAATCCGGTCGGTGTGCACATCCAGCACGCCTAGCCCGATATCTTTTCCGCCGAAGCCGTGGCGATCCACGATCTTCAGCAATTCGTAATCTCGGTTAGCCGTTTCCATGTGAATCTGATGGAACGGTAACTTGATGATTTTCGGCCAGGCCCGATCCAGCGCTTCCATCGTGGAATAGCAGATGTGCAGAATCAGGTAGACTTTATCTTCGTAGCCGCGGACCGCTTCAGCGATCGCCTCCAGATCAATATCCAAATTCTTTTCCTTAGTCGTCAGCGCCGGTTCGTCTACCTGAAGGATTTTCAGGAGTCCGGTTTTCATCAGATCGCCGATTTCATGATTCAACTCTCTCGCCAAATCCATCCGGAAATCGCGTGGGTTTTGCAGATAATAAGAATTCTTCAGCAATCCCCAATCCGCCAACGTAGCCGGTCCGGTAATTGTCGCCTTCACCGGACGGTTACCGGCTCTTGCCTGCGCGCAACAGAATTCACTGACGGTAATGTCATGAGAACGGTAAACCCGGTCGCTGTAGATTACCGGCCGATAGCGCCGATTTTCATATGAGGGAACGAAGTCTCCCAATTTTCCGCCGAATCCGACACCGAAGTAGACTGCCATGTCTTCACGACGGAACTCTCCATCCACCGGAACGGTAATATCCAATTTATCCTGGATCTCAATCCACCTCCGGGTGTGTTCGATGGCAATTTCTTCGCAATCCTCGGGATGCATCTCCACTTTACGAACTTTCGCCCTAGCTTTGCGCAAATCTTCCGGTTGCGGGAAACTACCAACAGCGGAAGTCGGGAAAATCAGTTTCGGACGCCAAACTTTTGAAGTTTCCGGCGTCACCATTTTCGCGGGCGCGGCGAAGGTCATATCTTCAAGACGATCCCGGAATTCCACCAGTCGTTCTACTTTGGCGATGGCATCGTCCCAAGGAAGGAAATGAAGATCGGTGTTCGCGCAGAGGAAAATATCTTCTCGGTCAACGTACTGTTCAATTTTGTTTAGCTTATGACCCAGTTCTTCATCGGTTTCCAGATATGGTTGGCGGGCGTTCATGATTCCCGCGAACAGCTTTTTCCCCTTCGGCAGATTTTGCAGATTCTCAAAGTTTTTTTCGGAATCCACGAAATCCAGCCAGAAGTTATCAAATTCCGGAGCCGCTAGATATCCAATGTGAAGGAAGTTGTACCATACAGCAAGAATCACTTTTGATTTATCCACCCCATCCATCATTACTTTGTGCGCTCCGTAAAAGTCACTCCAGTTGTAGTGATAACCGGAAATTTGCGGCTCTTCAATTCGCACCCAGGCCGCTCCATTGAGGATCGCCTGCTTGATGCGAACATTCATAACTTTCGCGTATTCAATCGTCGTTTCTTCCAGCGGTTTGTCAGTTTTTGTCTGTTTCGCCAGCGAATAAGGTCCCGGAAAACAGACCATTAGCGGCTTTTTCGTAATCACTCTGGCATCGTTTAGATCATAGTAGGCCGACGTTGGTCGTTTGGTGTCCAACTCGCCTTTGATTTCCGGCTGACGATGGAACTGATTAGTTTCAGGAATTCTTACCAGCGTTGAAAAGCCGGCGCAACCATCCAGATCATGAGCGTGATCATACACAGAATCCTGGCCGATGCCGACGTCGGACAAAATATCCGCTCCGGCCTCCTCCAGCTCTTGCAGAATTCGTCTGCTGACCAGATGTTCGGCGCTCAAAACTTCGGTAATGTCAGCTTCACCCTTCTCATACAAGTTCCTTAACTTCCAAAGTTTCTTAGTTTCCGGCCTAGATGAAGAATGGCGATTCCAGCGTCCAACGACTGCAATTTTCATTTGGGAATCCTTTGTTTAGGAACTGCCGAGAGTATGCCACAAAACTAACCCCAGCACAATTTGTATCACGAATAGCCTTTGCATTATTTCTATGCGAACTGCATCGCCTGCGCCTGCCTGCCGGCAGGCAGGGCTCTGATTATCTTTGCAAATATCTTTGCCGCAAAATGTGCGGGGTGCTCAATCCCGCACATAATTATGTGCGGGATTGGCAAATAAAAAAGCCCCCAGCTGAGCTAGGGACTTGATGATTTAAGACTTTGCAGGTTCTACCGGTTCGGGTGGCGGTTCAGCGGGTTTATCCTCAACAACAACCGGAATTTCTCCCGAGATTTTAACAATCGGGCAGGCCTTATCTTTGAAGGCCTTCCACATTCCGATTGCCAACTCTCCGACGATCGTTTTCCGTAACGAGGTGATTGCTAAAACAATCAGCAACACGACACCAACAGCGGCGGCGAGTCCGGCGATTCCTATGCCAACCCACATCAATACTGACGGAGAGTATTCTTTAAATCCCCACCAGTAGGTCGCTACCGCTTCCCTGAACGGTAAGTGCTTATCACCCATAAGGGAGCTGACCGACGTTGTAGAGATTATTACCAAGAGCGCCGTCAGGAAGCAGGCGCCAGCGATAAGTATCTTGCCTAGTCCATTTTTCACTTTTGCGCTTAGCGCGATTCCTCCGCCCAGACTAACAAAAAAGAAAATTATTCCCCCGACTATCACTCCTCCTGTGGCCCAAGTTTCATTGCTTGGCATCGAAACTCCCCCAAACCTTGGCGGATTCATCACTGCATGAGTGATGGCATATGGAACAGCTCCTAGCAGAATCCAAGCGGTGAACATCAACATGCCAATCGGTACCACGCTAGCCCAGAAAAGGGCGCAAATGCTGACTTGTTCACCCGGCCATGGTTTCTTTTTTTCACTCCACATGCCGCCGACCAGCTTTACATACAGACTATTTCTATCTAAGACCAACTGTCCGTTCTGGCGATCCACTTTGGTATATGAAAAAACTAAGACACAAAGCGCAGTCGCGACCAGCGGGCCCGTCAAAACCCAGAGCAAACTTGCGAGTGCTAACCGGCCCTCTGCTCCGGCACCCATGATCAACCAAGCATCTACTCCGGCAACAACCAGCATGATCCCGATCAAGAACAATCGCGCGAACTTCATCTCTTTCTCCTATGTGAAAAAACCAAATCAATCTTAAAACATTTTAGGCAAATAAAAAAGCCCTCCGGGGAGGGTTCTTTAAATTCTTGCCGATCGGCGACAAATTTTGCACTGATGGAGCTTTTTTGAACAATCGTCGCAAAGCTGTGTAGAAGCGCCCAACTTTCCTTTGCCGCATTCTAAGCAGACATAAATCATTACTGTTTTATACATCGGAACCTTTTCACACCTTTTGCAGAGCATACTCACTGTGTTCCCCTTAAAAAACTAAAATGATCATAGCACATAAAAATGACCCGTAAAGGTTTAGTCTCTTACCCTCTGTAGAAAGTCCTTATTTCTTTCCTTCCTTAATCAATGCCGCCACGCTGGCCGGGGTTTCTTCGTATGACGAAAACTCCATAGTAAAATTGCCGCGGCCCTGGGTCATAGAACGGAGTTTAGTCGCGTAGCCGAACATTTCTGAAAGCGGCACCTTCGCGTCTACAACTTTGATACCGCCGAGGCGGTCGCTCATTTCATTGATCTGGCCGCGCTTAGAGCTTAAGTCTCCTGTAACATCACCCAAATAATTTTCCGGAGCCAAAACCTGTATCTTCATAATTGGTTCTAGCAAAATTGGCTTAGCTTGCTTAGCGCCTGCTTGGAAGGCCATAGAACCGGCGATTTTGAAAGCGGATTCCGAGGAGTCTACTTCATGGAAAGAACCATCATAGACAGTTACTTTGATATCAATCATCGGAAAACCGGCCACAATACCCCGCGCCATCGCCTCCTCCACGCCTTTTTCAGTCGGCTTAATAAATTCCTTAGGAACTGATCCGCCTACGGTTTCGTTAACGAATTCAAAGCCCTTACCGCGTTCCATCGGTTCCAGTTTCAGCCAAACATGGCCATATTGACCCTTACCGCCGGACTGCTTGATGTATTTACCTTCCGCGTCAGCTGAAGTCTTAATGGTTTCTTTATAAGCAACCTGTGGGCGGCCGACGTTGGCTTCCACGCCGAACTCACGCTTCATGCGGTCAACAATAATTTCCAAGTGCAACTCTCCCATGCCGGAAATAATAGTTTCTCCTGTCTCAGGATCTCCCGCTACGCGGAAAGTCGGATCTTCATCGGCCAAGCGATGCAAAGCCATACCCATTTTCTCCTGGTCAGCTTTAGTTTTTGGTTCAATGCGGATACCGATAACCGGTTGCGGGAAGATAATTTTTTCCAACATCACCGGATCCGAATCCACAGCGCAAAGAGTGTCGCCGGTCGTGGTGGCTTTCATACCGACCAGAGCGCCGATTTCTCCGGCGAAAATTTCGTCAATTTCCTCTCGTTGATTGGCGTGCATTTTTAAAATACGGCCGACGCGCTCCTGTTGTCCCTTGGTAGAGTTATAGAGATAGCTACCGCGTTTCAGCGTGCCGGAATAAACTCGGAAGAAAGTTAAACTGCCAACGAAAGGATCGGTGGCGATTTTAAAAGCCAGAGCGGTGAAGGGTTCTGTATCAACCGGGTGGCGGAAAAGTTCCGTATTGGTCTTTAAATTAATAGTCTTAGTTGGCTTAATATCGGCCGGAGACGGCAAATAATCCACAACCGCGTCCAACATCAGCTGGACCCCCTTATTTTTCAAAGCCGAACCGGTCAATACCGGGATAATTTTCAATTCCAAAGTCGCTTTGCGCAAAACGCGCTTTAGTTCATCAACGCTCGGTTCCTGGCCGTCCAAATAGAGAGCCATGAGAGAGTCGTCATTTTCCACAATTTTCTCAACCAATTCCTTGTGGCGCTTCGTTGCCTCCGCTTTCATCTCTTCCGGAATCTCCTTTTCAATAATATTCGCGCCCTTCTCACCTTCAAAGGCGTAAGCCTTCATCTTGATCAGATCCACCAACCCTTCAAAGTTCGCTTCCAAGCCGATCGGCAATTGAATCGCAATCGCATTCGGGTTCAAGCGTTCTTGAATAGACTTTAAACTATCTTCAAAGCTGGCGCCCATGCGATCCAGTTTATTGATGAAGCAAAGGCGCGGCACTCCGTAGTCGTCGGCATAACGCCAATTGGTTTCCGATTGCGGTTCCACGCCGGACACTCCATCAAATACCACAACGGCGCCATCCAAGACGCGCAATGATCGCTTAACTTCAACGGTGAAATCAATATGGCCGGGAGTATCAATCAGGTTGAAGCGATATTCTTTTGTCTTGTCCCCATTCGCATAGCTGGGCACCCAAAAAGCGGTGGTAGCGGCGGCGGTGATGGTGATGCCGCGTTCGCGCTCCTGTTCCATCCAGTCCATAACCGTATCGCCGGTGTGCACTTCGCCGATTTTATGGGAAACGCCGGTATAAAAAAGCACCCGCTCGGACACAGTGGTCTTTCCTGCGTCAATGTGAGCAATAATTCCGAAGTCTCGGACTTTTTCAACTGGGTACAAACGGGGCA
>JBBTRE010000085.1:0-5797 GCA_038065375.1 Patescibacteria group bacterium
TTCTACTTCATGTTTTTGCAATTCTGATTCAATAGCCGGCCTCATTCTTTGAGAAAACTTTTCCCGCTCTTCAAATCGCTCCTTAACATTCTCAATCAGCCACTTGTACTCCTGTGGATAAAGGTATGGGAAAGCCAAATCCTCCAGTTCACCACTCAAGCGCTGCATTCCTAACCGGTAAGCCAATGGCGCGTAAATTTCCATCGTCTCCAATGCGATTCTCTTTTGTTTCTGCGGATGAACGGCGTACAAAGTCTTCATATTATGCAGTCGATCGGCCAGCTTAACCAAAATTACGCGAATATCCTGACTTAAATACAGAATAAACTTGCGGAGATTTTCCACCTTCGCTTCAATCCCCCGGTAACGAACCATTCCGATTTTAGTAACTCCGTCCACCAAAAAAGCCACCTCTTCGCCAAACTTCTCCCGGATTTCATCCAGATTATGGTCGGTATCCTCAACGACATCATGAAGCAAGGCGGCGGCAACCGTCGCTTCATCCAAACCCCACTCCGCGATCGCTTCCGCGGCCGCTAAACAATGGGAGACGTAAGGTTCCCCATTCTTCCTTTTTTGACCGGCATGCGCCGATTTAGTGAACTCGTAAGCGCGATAAACCAGGCCCTTGCGATCTTTTTGTATGAAATCTTTTACATTCATTATCCGATTAAATTATGCAATAAAACAAAATTTCTATATACAGTCAGTTGATTTCTCAAAACGGAGGCCAGACTACTTTCGGGGGGTTGTCGGAGCTCGGCTAGCTCGGATTTCTTAATAGCCGAGTGAGGCAGAGGGAGTCGGCTCGCAGGAAGCTGACTACCCGTCCCCCGAAAGTAGTCTGGCTGAAGTCGTTGACTGTCATCTACTTTTAGAGTATTCTATTAGCCAGCTCTTTTTCAATATTTACTTAGGGAGACAAACGTGATGTCCAAGATTGAGATCGGCTGGACGGATAAACCGACAATGAACCCGAGAACTCGGGAGATTGTGGGGCTCTGGAATGAAGAATTTTTCCAAGACCACTGCGCGAGGCATGTGAAAATCCACATCTTACGACTGACTGATTTAGCGGACGGGCTGGCGAATCAAGATCTGCGGATACCGGATTGGAATATGCCTGCCGTGCTACCGATGGACAACGAAGCGTTTGGTTCCTACCTACCGTATATCGCCGCCGTTAATTTTTCTTTCACCGACCCCAAAAAGCCGCACGCGCGCTTCCGGGTTGAGGATGAAACCGGTGTCTACGGCGGATCGCAAGCGATGTGCCGATGCTTTTACCGGCGTTTCAAAAACCGCCGGATAAAAGCCGACTCCATCGCAAACATGATGACAACAGAACACAGCGCGCGAAGCTTCTTCCAGGGCGACACACTGATCCCTCTTCTGCATTATCGGATTCGTTACCTGCAGGAAGTGGCGAGAAACATGAAGGCGAAATTTGATGACAACTGGAAAAACTTGTTTGAGGCAGGACGCTGGCGGGCCTTTGGAGATAGCGACCATCTCGGCATCGTGGATCTCCTGGAGATGGAGTTCCCGAAAAGCTTTGGGATGGACCGCTTCTTCCACTCCGACGAACTGCGCGCTAACTATCCGCTCCGATTCGCCAAACGAGCTCAACTGTGGCTGATGATCTACCAGGGACGCGCCTTGGCCAATCCCGGCAAACTGCGTCCACTTGAGGATGGCGAGTTACTCGGACCGATTGCTGATTCAGCGATACCGAACGCGCTGCGAGCCTGCGAAGTTTTGGCTTACGATAGGGAGCTGACTGAACAGATTGATAGTCAAATTGAGCTCGTGCCGCACGGAACCGAGGTAAAAGAAATACGGATGGCCACGGTGGCGGCGATGCAGAAACTGCTGGAACGCATTAATCTGAAACGCCTGGGCCCGGGAAAACCACCGACTTCCATGCTGGCGCTGGATAACGCCCTCTGGCGTCTGGGAAGAAATTTGGCAAAACCGGCGCATCTGGCCAGGACTACTGACTACTAACGAAGCCGACGTCAAAAGTCGGCTCTCCGACCGATAGCATCGGAGCTGACAACTAACTAATCTACCAAAACCGCCCTCTGGCGGTTTTTTTCTTTTTTAGTTAGAATCTCCTTAGATTTTTAAAGGACAGGAATGTGGAAGAGAAATTAGGAATGGTGGGTTTGATTGCCTTTACTCGTCTTCCCAAAGATGGATTAGTCGCCCTTCTGCAACGGCGTGGCGAATTCAATGACAAAACGATGTCTGATGAAACAATGCCCGGAGTTTGTCAGACAACCGTTTGGGGAAACCAGGAAAAGGGAGAGACGCTGGAATCAGCGCTTTATCGGGAAATTGCAGAAGAAGTTGATTTGAGCTGGAGTCTGCACTTTCACATGGATCTTCTGGAAAACTCTAGCAAGACTTGCGTGATTGAATGCGCCGACGGCGCTGATGGGAATCCTCCCAGATTGGTGATCGCCTGGATGGTTCCACCGAAAAAGATTGAAAGCATCAGATTTCATCCGGCGACCGGTGGCTTGAAAAGAATCACCGAGGATAAACTGGACAGCATAAAAAACGCTAAAAGCTTCGACAAAATGCAGGGAGTAACCGATCTGACAATAATTGCCATGTTCCCCGATTCTAAAGCAGCGCTAATCAAAGCTTTTGAGTGGGCGAAATCACAACCAAACCCCGAATCTTAGGATTCGGGGTTTTTTTCTTCATCTTCCTGTGGGGCGTCGTCTTTTTCCTCCTCCTTTTCTTCTTTGACGGCAGTATCAGCCGGCGTCGCCCCCGCTTCGCCTTCAACAGGAGGATTAAGAGGATTGGTCCAGCTGGCGAAATCGCATTTAGGATACTTGTTGCAACCCCAAAAGATTTTTCCGCGCGCCCGGCCTCGGGTAACCCGCTTTTCAATCACGTCTCCCTCCAGACACTTCGGACATTTCATGCCAAGCAATTTTGGCGGCTCTTTAGCGATCGCTTTAGTGGTTTTACATTCAGGAAATCCGGAACAGGCCATAAATTTCCCAAACCGGCCGTATTTAATCATCATCGGTTTGCCGCATTTTTCACACTTCTCATCCGTCATCTCGTCTTTCGTTTCTTTTTCAACCGTCAAATATTTTTCCTCAAGATTTTTAGCGAAAGGAATATAAAAATCCCCGATTAATTGTTGCCACTTTTCTTTTCCGTGGGCGACATTATCCAGCTGTTCCTCCATTTTCGCGGTAAAATCAATGTCCACGATTTGAGGGAAATGCTCCGTCAAAACTTTGTTCACTAACTCTCCGACTTCAGTCGGCTTAAACTTCCCCTGCTCTTTTTGAACGTAATTGCGGGTTTGAATAACCGAAAGTGTCGGCGCGTAAGTGGAGGGGCGGCCAATGCCATATTCTTCCAAAATCTTAATCAAGCTAGCTTCGGTGAAGCGGGGCGGCGGTTCGGTAAAGTGCTGACTTGGCCTAATCTCTTTCAAATCCAATCCTTCCCCCTTAGCTAGATCCGGCAACTCTTTCTCCGAAAACTTCTGCGGCCAAATCTTTAAAAAGCCGTCAAAAACAATCTGTTGGCCGTTAGTGCGCAAAGAATATTTTCCAGCGGAAACATCAACGGTAGTCAAGGCGACTCTGGCCTGCGGCATCTGCGAACCGACAAATCTTTGCCAAATCAGACGATAAAGTTTCTTTTCGCCCTCGTCACTCAATTCAATCAACTCCGGAGTATTCTCAACGTGGGACGGACGGATAGCTTCATGCGCTTCCTGCGCCAGCTTGGAAGCGGACTTAAAAACTCGCGGCTGAGGCAAAACATATTTTTCGCCCAGCTCTTTGGACAACCAACCCTTAGCCGCCAGCAACGCCTCCTGGGAAAGATTAACGGAGTCAGTACGCATGTAAGTGATGTGTCCGTTCTCATAAAGATGCTGGGCGATCACCATGGTTTTCTTGGCCGAAAATCCCAACCGCGTAGCCGCTGTCTGCTGCAGAGTGCTGGTAATAAATGGGGGCAAAGGATTTTTGTTAGCTTCCCGTTTCTCTACCGACTCCACGGTAAATTTCTCTTTTTGCAAATCGGCCACGATCCCATCCACCTGCTCTTTGGATTTGATCTCCAGTTTATCCAAAGACTTGCCGTTAATTTTCGCCAATGAAAATTCCAATGGAATATTTCCTTTTCCGCTAGAGGCGGATCCTCCTCCGGAGGACAATAAATCGGCAAAGATATTCCAATATTCATCCGGTTTGAAAGCCCGGATCTCGTTTTCCCGCTCCACTATCAAACGCACTGCCACCGACTGCACGCGCCCGGCTGATAGCCCTCTGGCCACTTTCTTCCATAAAAACGGAGAGAGTTTATAACCGACTAAACGATCAAGTATGCGCCTAGCCTGCTGAGCATCAACCATATTGGAATCCAAGTCGCGGGATTCGGTTAAGGCCTTCTCAATCGCGGTTTTCGTGATCTCATGAAAAACGATACGCTTGAATTTATCCAAACCTAGCGCCTGGGCCAAGTGCCAGGCGATTGCCTCTCCTTCGCGGTCTTGATCAGTCGCCAGAATAACAGAATCACTTTTTTTCATAGCCGCCTTCAGGGTTTTCACCACCTTGCGGGCCTTCAAAGGAATAATATATTTCGGCTCAAAATTATTTTCCACATCAATTCCCAGCGTGCTTTTAGGAAGGTCGCGGACGTGACCATAAGAAGACTCAACCAAATAGTCTTTTCCTAGGAATTTGGAAATTGTCTTTGCTTTCGTTGGAGATTCTACAATTACTAACTGCATATTAGATAGCGGCCCGATTCTTCTTTAATTAAACCTTTTATTTCCAGAAATGTCAGATGACGACTCAGATCCAGAACACTCATTTTGGTCATTTCTTGAATCTTGTCAACAGAAATGCCCCGGCTCTCGGAAGACACCGCCTGTAAAATAGCGGATTCCGGCAGACTCAAATTCGTCCGCTCGGCAGCAGCCGCGTTTTCCGCCGCCGCTAATTCAATGCCTAAGTCTTCCAAAATTTCTTGCGGCTTTGTGACCAAGCGCGCGCCTGCTCTGATCAAACTGTGAGAGCCCAGATAGTTAGGATGCTGGACCGGACCGGGCAAAACAAAAACTTCCCGGTTTTGTTCCAAGGCCATGTTGGCGGTTACTAATGAACCGGATCGTTCCGGAGCTTCAATCACCAAAGTGGCGTTCGCCATCCCGCTGACAATCCGGTTCCGCTCCAAAAAACGGTAACGCAAAGTTTCACTGCCGATCGGGTACTCGCTAACCAACGCTCCGCCGGAATCCAAAATCTTTTTAGCCAGCCCCTCGTTTTGCTTGGGATAAATACTTTCCAAAGAATTAGCCAAGACCGCGATTGTATAACCACCGGCCGATAACGCGCCCTCATGCGCCGCCGCGTCTATACCCAACGCCAGGCCGCTGATAATTGCCATCCCCGCCTTAGCAAGTTCATTGCCGAATCTTTTTGCCAACTCCTTCGCTTGACCGGTCGCTTTGCGCGTACCCACGATAGCGATGGCCGGTTCCATAGACCGCAACGACCCGCGGCAATAAACCGCCACCGGCGCGTCTGGCGCTTCCCGTAAAAACTTTGGGAACTTTTGTTCTTCCTGAAAAATCAGCTCAATGCCGTTACGCGCGAGATCCTCCCAGGCATTTTCCGGATCCACGGACTTGCCTAATTTACTCCAAGCCTGCCGCCAATCAGAAAACCGCCCACGTAGCTTCCTCACTGCCGGCATATCCCCCAGCAAAGCGATAGCCAGCGCGTTATAATACTTCTTTTCCGTC
>JBBTRE010000085.1:5807-6077 GCA_038065375.1 Patescibacteria group bacterium
GTCAATAAATCAGCGGCATCCATAGAGTGTTATAATAGTATATGTACAAGTACCCCTCAAAATGCAACCGCAATCCTTTCAAAAACAGCTACTAATACAAATTGGAATCGCTACGGCAATGATCGGAATTTCCATAGCCGCCGTTCAGGTGGTGGCCTGGCAGGTCAGCAGTAATGCCGGAAAGATTACCAAGCAGAGAAGCGAATTAGCACTTAGAACCCGCGCCACCGAATCGCTCGCCACCCTGAAAAGTGACGCCGAAAAAGCCAA
>JBBTRE010000086.1:0-1161 GCA_038065375.1 Patescibacteria group bacterium
ATAGATCGTCTGGGCCTCTTTGATCATTTTTGTTCCTTTGAGCCGGGTGGTGCGTTTAAGACTTCCGGATTTCAGTCCCATTTGCAGATCAATTATTCCTGATGGTTTTTTTATCTCTCCCCAAACCAGGGCGACATAGGTTTTTTTGATCTCATGATTTTGGAAGAGTCCCTTCAAGTATTCAAAACTTTTTTGATTGCGGGCAACCAACATTACCCCGGAGGTTTCTTTGTCCAGGCGATGAACAATTCCGGCGCGATTTTCCGGCTCGTCACCGACGGTTTTAATTTCGGGATATTTTTTCAAAAGCCAATCAACCAGAGTTTTGTCTCCCGGATGGGATTTAATCCCATGAACTAGAAGTCCGGCCGGCTTATCCAGCACGATTATGTTCTTGTCTTCATAGAGTATTTTCGGGACCATGCTTTGAATTAAAGCTGATAAAGAAAAAATCCGCCAGTGGCGGATTAAGATGACGCAATAAATTTCGCGGCAGAAAACAAATCAGAGAATACGAAATCGGCTTCAACGGCGTGGTTGTATGGCCAACGGATTAGGACAGTTTTACAGCCGGCGGCTTTTCCGGCAATCGTATCATTGCTGGTATCGCCGACCATGTAAGATTTTGTCAGATCAACATCCCATTTCTCGGCCATGGCCAGAATCATTTCCGGCGACGGTTTTTTGTACTTACATTTGTCTGCGTTGCGGTGGCGGCAGGCCATCCAGTCGTCCGGCTCCACTTCGTTCATCACGGTGTAGTGGATTTTTTCCCACTCACGCTGGGTCAGATAACCATTGGCGACATCCGGCTGATTAGTGATTACGATCAGTTTGTAGCCGGCATCCCGCATGATTCCAATTGATTCTTGCAGACGGGGAACAAATTTTAATTCCTTAAAGAGAAAGGGGGCGGTTATCGGCTTCCCGGGCAGATCCGGCCGGTCAACCACCGCTTCGTTCAGGGTTCCATCGCGATCCAAAAAGACTGCTCGGTTCTTCAATCACCCCTCCTATCAAATGACCATCTTAAATTTAACAAAGTATGGGCAATTATAAAACCGGGCAATGACCCGGTTTTATAATCTGTGCGCGGTAGAAGGATCGAACTTCTGACCTCTTCGATGTCAACGAAGCGCTCTGCCACTGAGCTAACCGCGC
>JBBTRE010000087.1:0-5751 GCA_038065375.1 Patescibacteria group bacterium
ATGCGCTTGTTGTCTTCAACGGCACGGGCGCTTTCTTTTGAAGAGTTAGGAATGTTGCCGGACACGATTAAAACTCTCCAGGAAAATATCGCTAAGACTTATGGGATTGTTTTGGTGACCGGTCCGACCGGGTCCGGCAAAAGCACCACGCTGTATTCAATGCTAAGCGTGCTCAATAAGCCGGAAGTGAATATTTCCACCATTGAGGATCCCGTGGAGTACGATATGAAGTACATCAATCAGATGCAGGTGAATGAAGCGGCGGGAATTACCTTCCCAAATGGCTTACGGGCGTTGTTGCGGCAGGATCCGAATATTATTATGGTGGGTGAAATCCGGGACGCGGAGACATCGGAGATCGCGGTGCAGGCGGCTTTGACCGGTCATTTAGTGCTTTCCACTTTACACACCAATGATGCCGCTTCTGCTATCCCTCGCCTTTTTGATTTGAAAGTTGAGCCCTTTTTGGCCGCCGCAGTCTTGAATGCTTTGGTAGCTCAACGCTTGGTGAGAAAGATTTGCCCCGATTGCATTCAGTCTTATCCGGTAACACCGGATGTCGTTAAGGTGGTGCAGAGTCAGATGAAATCTTTAGGGATTGAAGAGGAATATAAACCTCCGAGAGCATTATTCCGCGGTAAGGGCTGTGTCACTTGTAGCAATATCGGCTATAAGGGCCGGATTGCGATTTACGAAGCTTTCACCGTGGATGCCGATCTCCGGAACGCGATCGTGGATCCGAAGTTTAACTTGGACGCGCTGAAGAAAGTTTTGCGGCAGAAGGGATTCATTTCCATGTTTGAGGATGGTTTACGTAAAGTGGCTAAAGGAATGACGACTATTGAGGAAGTATTGCGAGTAATTCGCGAATAGTTTAGAATATGGCTCGGCCCTTTTAAGGAGCAGTCGAATGAAAGTCGTAGAGCGTGGAGTGGCGGCACAGGCTAAGACTGGTTGGTGGAGCGGCATTGAGGTGAAATGCGACGCGGACGGCGGTTGCGGAAGCACGTTGCGTTTGGAGCCGACTGATCCGCCTCCGGCGAAAGATCCGATTAAGATGTACAGCTACTACATTTGTTGCCCGCTTTGTAAGGAAGAGATTACGGTGCGGCGTCCGGATAAGAATTTGTCGGACCCGACAAAAGGGTAATTTAAATGAAGCGGTCCTTTGGGGCCGCTTTTTTACTCCGACGTTTCAGTCGGAGCTCCGACCAAGGCGTCGGAGTCCACATTTGCTTAATTAGTAAAATGCTACTGCGAGAGCGTACCAGACATCCGGAAACTACATGGAATGGTACTGCGAGAGCGTACCAGACATCCGGAAACTACATGGAATGGTATAATTTAATTAATCAGATATGGCTAAGTTTTTGTATCGGGCCGCGGACGCGGCCGGGAAAATAGTTGAGGGAAGTATGGAGGCCGAGAACACCGGAGCGGTTTTGGCCTTTCTGGCTTCTAAAAATTTAAAGCCGGTATCTATTAGCGCCGAAAAAACGGCTGCAAAAAAGGTTGGTAGTCTTTTTGGTCAGACTATCAATGTCACAGATAAAGTGTTTCTGACTAAATACCTGGCCCTAATGTTGCGGGTAGGCACCGATTTGTTTCGCGCCATTAATATTTTAATCGCCAATTTTGATAAGGCCATCATCAAGTCTCTATTGCTGGAAATCCGGACTAATCTTGAAAAAGGCCAGCCATTTTATCAGACCTTCGCGCAGTATCCGAGATATTTCTCTCCGGTTTTCGTTAATTTAGTAAAAGCGGGCGAGGCCTCCGGTAATTTAGAGCAGGTTTTTGAAGATCTTAGCGTCAGTTTAGAAAAGGAACATGAATTGCAGAGCAAGATCCGTTCAGCGCTTATTTACCCGGTAATTCTTTTAGGGCTGTCTTTGTTGGTGCTACTTTTCTTAGTCAGCTTTGCATTGCCGAGAATTGCTTCTGTCTTTCAGGGTGGGGGATTTGATCCGCCACTATTTTCCAAAATAGTTTTCGCGGTTGGTTTGGCGATCGGTAATAATATCGGAATTATTTTGGCGGTGTTAGCGGTTGTGATTTTCGGCGGCTGGATATTTATCGCCAAGACCCTAGCCGGGAAGCGTTTCATTTCCGCTTTGCTGAATATTTTACCGGTGGTGCGGACGGTGGTTAATAAGATTGCCATGCAGCGTTTTGCCGCTACTCTAAGTTCTTTGATGGGCGCTGGTTTGCCGATTTTAGAAGCAATTAATATTACAGCAGACGCGGTGGTTCATCCGGACATTAAGGCGGCTTTACAGCGTGTTGCTCAACAGGGTGTGGCTAAAGGTTTGACGTTAGGCGAAGCTTTTGGACGGGAGGCGGTCTTCCCACCGGTGGTAACGAATTTGGTTGCGATCTCGGAAAAAGCCGGACACTTGGACCAAGTTTTAAAAACCTTGGCGGATTTTTATGATTCGGAAATCAGCTCCGCGGTAAAAAATTTAGTGGCCTTCATTGAGCCGCTCCTGCTGGTATTAATCGGCGGCGTAATCGGTCTGATCGCTCTTTCTATTCTGGTGCCGATTTATCAGTTGGTGACCCAATTTTAAAGATAGCCAATAGGGTTTAGGGTATAGCCAATAGTTATTCAATGAAGAAAAACGGGTTTACTTTAATAGAAATTCTGGTGGTTCTAGGAATCAGTATTATTTTGGCGACCGGAGGATTCTTATCTCTTTGGAATCTGAAGAAGCATCAGGCGTTGCGTTTGGCGGCGGAATCTATGGTGGCCTTTTTGCGGGACGCGCAATCCAGATCAGCTACTCAAGAAGGCGGCTTAGGATGGGGGGTTCATTTTGAAAATTCCGCGGACCGCGACTCCTATTGGCTCTTTTCCGGTTCGGCAACTGATGACGCGGTTGAGAAGGTGGTTTTGCCGGCTGCCGTTGAGTATGATATGGATACCGCCAGCGATGAGGTACTTTTCTCTAAAGTCAGTGGATTGCCCGACTCGGCTACGACTGTTAAAATTAAGCTATTAGGGGATGATGATTCGGTTATAACTATCAAAATTAATGCCCAAGGAACAATTGAATAAAAATAACCGCGAAGCTGGCCAATCTCTGATAGAGATCTTAATCGGCGTCGCAATCGGCGCTATTTTGATTGGCGGCGCGGCGGCTACAATTACGCTCACTCTGCGCTCCAATGTGCAGAACAAAAATATTCAAATTGCTTCTTCTTTTAGTCAGGCGATGCTGGACCAGGTCAGTGTTTACGCCGATGCTGATTGGCATAATATAGACGTTTTATCCGGGATTGTGCCGGGAAACCCCTATCATTTAATTGCTTCCGGTTCTGGTTTTGAACGAAAGGATGGTTCTAAATCAGACGCCACCGAAGGAATTGTATTTTCAACTTCTTTCAAAGTTGAATCCGTGAATCGCAATCAGGAAATCGACGCGATTGAGGGCGCCTCCTCTTCCACTTATGAGGATCCCTCCACAAAAAAAATAATCTCCGTTACTACTTGGTCGGAAAATGGCCAGACTGCCGATGTGACGGTAAATAGATATATTACTCGAAGCCGTAACCTGATCTTCCAACAGAGCGATTGGGATGGAGGGAAAACTCCGGCGCAGGAAACCTTTCCGGTTCCTGGGGCAGTTAATAATAAATTCAGCGCTTCTTCTGGAATTAAATATTCCATAGACGGACTTATTAAGAAGCTGGAATTCTAATATGACCATCAACACCAGAACAAAAATTTCCCTCCTGTCGTTAGTCGTTGGTTGTTTGTCGTTGGTTGGTATTGCTTTCTCCGCCGATGTTCCCGGGGTGGTGAATAATATCGCGCCTGACGTGATTGACCGGCACGCTTGGAACGACGTTGTGGGTTGGATAGATTTTGGTAATTCTGCTCCGGGTTCCGGAGAGGTTGAGGTTACCGACACCCAGCTGAAGGGCTATGCCAACATTTTGCAGGCCGGTTTTCTGGCCTTGGATTGCGCCACTACCCCGAACGGTAATATTTGCGCTATCAGTGATTTCAAAGTTTCTAACGATGGCGACGGTAAACTTTCCGGTTGGGGCTGGAACGATAATTTGGGTTGGATTAGCTTTGACAACGCTTCGGCTGGGGGTTCTTATGTTTACCAAGTAACCATTGATTCGGCCGGCGATTTTAGTGGCTGGGCTTGGAATGATGTTGTCGGTTGGATCAGTTTTAATTGCAATAACGTTGGCCCCGGTTCTTGCAACGATCCGCCCACAACCGCCTCAAAGTACAAAGTAAAAACTTTCTGGACGTCCGGCCCGGATATTCCTCCGCCGGCAGGCGATGGTCCGACCGGAATCGGTCCCGGAGGTAGTGGCGGTGGCGGCGGGGGAGGCAGTACTTTTGAAGACGGCACCTATCTTATTTCCAGCATTTTTGATACCAAAGTTCAGGGTGGCGCGGCTCTGAATACGATTATGTGGCAAGGTATCCAACCGGCCGGTACGGCCGTTGGTATTCAGGTGGCATCTTCTAACAGTTCTTCCGGCCCTTGGAATTATTTAGGCCCCGACAGTAAGTCCACCAGCGCCTACGAGGCCAATTCGGGTGTGCAGTTCCGGTTAAATCCAAAAGATCACAACAATCAGCGCTATTTCCGGTATAAGGTTTATTTGACCTGGACTGACAAAACTCCGGAAGTTACTGATGTGATTATTAACTATTCGCCTTAAGGCGAATAGTAATATTTAAATATTGAAATGTTTAAACGTTTAAATATCGGAGCATTGGGAAGGCGTCGAGGTGTCTCGACGCTTCCCACAATGCTACTTTTGGGCGGGATTATCATTGAGATCGCCATCGCTAGCGCTTTCTTGACCTATTATTTCAACGTCACCAATTTCGCCGCCCGTCTTTCAGCGGAGGCGCTTGCGGCCGCCCGCGCCGGAGTGGATGACGCGCTGATCAAAGTTGTTCGTAATCGGAATTTCACCGCCTATCCTGAACCATATGAGGTGCAGGTTACCGGGGGACGCGTGGCATCGGTTATTGTCTGCAAAGATACTTGCTTGGGTTTATCAGGGAAAACGCAAGTTATCTCAGGCGCCAGCGCTTTGAATAAGAGAAGCAAAATAGAAGCCATTTTGACCGTTACCCCCGAGGGTAAAGTTTCGGTCGATTCCCTGAAAGAAATTCCTTTCTAAATATGATGAACCTTCTTCGCCTTTTAAGCCCCACCCCGATGATCGGCGGCTTGGAAATAGGAGATTTAGCGATTCGATTTTTGCGCTTGGAGGACGGTAAAATAAAGCAAGCTTCAGTCCAACTTCCACCCGGGATAATAGTTGAAGGAAAAGTGATTGAGAAGGAAAAGCTGATCGCGGCTTTGAGAAAATTGCATCAGCAGATAGATCATCCTAAAAAAATCACTCACGCGGTATTAGTGATGCCCGCCTCCAACGTTTATACCCAATCTTTTTCTATGCCCTTTGTGGCAGAGAAGGATTTAAAAGAGACCGCCAAGCTGAACATGGAGATGGTCTCCCCAATTGATTCCAAGCAGGCCTATTCCGGTTATCAGATTATCGGTGAGACGAAGCCGGGGCAGTTAGAGGCCTTGGGGGCTTTTGTGAGCGCTAAAGAGGTTGATGATTTGAGAAGCGCCCTGCAGGAAGCGCATTTTGATATTATCGCGGTGGAGTTTATCGGGATGTCGTTGGTTCGTTTGGTGAAAAATTACTCCGCCGGGTTGAAAACTGATGTGCCATATCTGATTATTCATCTTTCCGGAGATG
>JBBTRE010000088.1:0-6770 GCA_038065375.1 Patescibacteria group bacterium
AATCCGCCGCTGTAAAAGCTGATCAGCCAGATAAAAAAGACCGCCGTAAAGGGCCAGAAATGCAGGTCAACAATTACCCGGTTGAGCTCCCCATACCTGATAAATAGGGTAATTGTCAGCGAAGCGTATAAAATAAGAACGTCTCCTAAAAGGAGCGTGATCTGCTTAAGCTTTACACCTAAGTCCATTGCCCTTATATTAGATAAAGTATGGAGGATAGTCAAAAAGCGCAAAAGGATATTTTATTGCCCGGAAGTATAATTGTGGCCTCTTTATTGATAGCCGGAGCTTTGGTATACAACGTCGGCGCCCGCAATTTGGCTCCGCAAGAGGCAAATTTGGTTGATATCGTTTCAGATAAAGACCTTACTGATGATGATGTGATTTTGGGTAGCGCCGGCGCCCCGGTAACTATCGTGGAATTTGGCGATTATCAATGCCCGTTTTGCGGCCGCTTTTTTACTGACGTTGAGCCTAGGTTACGGGAGGATTATATCAAGACAGGCAAAGCGCGGATGGTTTATCGGGACTTCGCGTTCCTGGGTCCGGAATCGGTGGATGCCGCTATGGCTTCACAGTGCGCGGCCGAGCAGAAAGCATTTTGGAGTTTCCACGACGCCTTGTACGCCGCCGAGGTCAAAGATGGAGTGGAGCATAATGGCAATCTTAATGAGCAACTATTCAAAACCATCGCCTCCGGTTTAAAGCTGGACCGCGCCCTTTTTGACAACTGCCTATCTTCCAAGAAGTATTTTAAAGAAATTGAAAAAGATTATAACGATGGCATCGCGGCGGGCGTGAGGGGAACTCCGGCGACCTATGTTAATGGGAAGATGATTTCCGGGGCGGCCAGCTATGATTCTTTCAAGTCGGCGGTGGATGAGGCGTTGAAATCGGTTAAGTAGAGAATAATGGAAAAAATGCCGAAGAAAAGCGAAAAAGAGATAGAATTTCTGAAAAATCTTGAGGAGCGATTTGAAACGGCAAAACCGGTCAAAGAAGTTGCCGACAAACTCTCCGAAGCCGGGTTTGAAGTTTATCTGGTAGGCGGTTGCCTGCGCGATCTTTTGTTGGGAAAAATTCCGAAAGATTGGGATTTGACTACCAACGCCAAACCGGAAGAAATTTTGAAAGTTTTTCCCGATAGTGTTTATGAAAATCAGTTCGGTACGGTTGGAGTAAAAACCCGTTCGGCTGATCCGGCGATGGCGCTGGTTGAAGTGACCACTTTCCGCAAAGAGGGGAAATACACCGACAAGCGGCATCCTGATGAAATTACTTTCGCCAAAACCGTTGAGGAGGATCTCTCCAGGCGCGATTTTACCATCAACGCGATGGCCTACTTGGTTCATCCGGATAAAAGGCGCGCTGAAGGACTGGTTGATCCATTTGGAGGAAAGGAAGATTTGCAGAATGGGGTAATTCGGGCGGTCGGAGAGCCGAAGGAGCGTTTTGAAGAAGACGCGCTTCGTTTAATGAGGGCGGTTCGCTTTGCCGGCCGGTTGGGTTTTTCCGTGGAAGAAAAGACCGCCCAGGCAATCAAAGAAAAAGCGGGCTTGTTGGAATTTATCGCCAAAGAAAGAATCAGGGAGGAATTCTGTAAACTGGTGATGACCGATAACGCCGCCGAAGGAGTACGCCGGATGGAGGAGTTGGATCTTCTGCGTTTTGTGATGCCGGAATTGCGGGAGGGAATAGGGATGGATCAGAACATGCATCATATTTACACTGTTTTTGATCACAATGTGAACGCGATGGATTACTCGGCTGATCAAAAGTTTCCTTTGTATCTTCGTCTGGCGGCTTTATTGCACGACGTTGGCAAGCCGAAATCCCGAGAGTGGAAGGTGAAACCTGATGGTACTCGTATTCATAATGGGCAAAAAGGTGAATGGACTTTTCTTCAACACCAATACATTGGTGAAAAGATGGTGATTCCAATGTTGGATCGGTTGAAGTTTTCCAAAAAAGAGATTGAAAAGATCGCGCTGTTGGTGCGTGAGCATATGTTTGCTTTTGACGCGGAGCTGGGGACGGCGCGAGGCGCCCGGCGTTTTGTGAATCGCGTCGGCCAGGAAAATATTGAGGATTTAATGAAGTTGCGGGAGTGTGACCGGATTGGTTCCGGAACGGAAGTGGCGGTGCCAATGCGGTTGCGTAAGTTCAAAGCGATGATTGAGATCGCCATGAAGGATCCGATTAGCGCCAAAACTTTGAAGGTCAACGGCGGAGACGTGATGAAGCTCCTGAAAATTAACCCCGGACCGAAGGTGGGGGCGGTTTTGGCTGTACTTCTGGAGAAGGTTCTGGATAATCCCAAGTTGAATGAAAAGGCCAAGCTGTTGAAAGAAGCGGAAAAGTTGGGAAAATTAAGTGATAAAGAACTATTGGGTTTGCGCGAAAAGGCGAGAAAAGAAATTGAGGCGGAGCAAAAAAGAGTTGACGAAGGAGTGATGGCCCAGTATGGTGTTAAGGGTCCGATGGCGAGACCGAAAAAGTAGTTTGCGGGCTGTAGTATATCGGCAGTATGCACGCTTCGGGTGCGTGAGGGCTGGGTTCGATTCCCAGCAGCCCGACAAAAGAAAAAGAGGCCTTTGGGCCTCTTTTTCTTTTGCTGTCTGGGAATCGAACCCGCCTCGGCGGGTAAACCTGGCGAAAGGCAGGTTTTTTTGTTATCTTGTAGACGTTCTTTGAAAAGGAGAAGATCGATGAAAATTAAGGTTTATGACGACATTCATCTTTTGACTTTGCTTCACAGTATCAATGATTTGGAATTTGATCCGGAAGTTACTGAAGAAAACATGGAGGCGATCTTCGTTCGTTCCAAAGATCTGAAGAAGATGACCTTACCGAAGACCTTGGCGGCTATTGGCAGGGCCGGTTCGGGTGTGGATAACATTCCGCTTGACTGGTGTAGCCGAAATGGCGTGGCAGTTTTCAACGCGCCGGGATGTAATTCCAACGCCGTAAAGGAGATGGTGTTAGCGGCATTGGTAATGTCAGCCCGGCCGATGCTTCAAGCGGCTAACGCGCTGACGAAAGACCCGAAGAATCCCGAAAAGCTGAAGAAGGAATTCAAAGGCCATGAGTTGGCGGAGAAAAACATTCTGATTTTGGGAATGGGCGCGATCGGTTCTCGTGTGGCCAATATGTGTTTAGCGCTGGATATGGCAGTTTATGCTCACGATCCTTTTGTGGATCAGCAAAAGTTTGATCCGCGGATAAAGTTTGTGGCGAATCTTGATGAAGCGGCGAAGTTGCATCTGAACTTCATCACCATTCACTCCGCGCTTACCGACCAAAACCGGAAAATGGTTAATAGAAAGTTTTTCCACGGTAGCGGAGTTGGGATTATCAATTTCGCCCGCGCGGAATTTGTTGACGAGCAGGATCTTCTGGATGATTTACAGACCGGCCGGGTCCGCGCTTATATTTCCGATTTTGTTCCCAAGGAGATTCCGATTGAAGAGTTTTTGAAAACCGGGCGCGCGATATTTTTCCCGCACCTCGGCGCTTCAACTTATGAAGCCGAAACTAAAGCAACTCAAATGGTAGGCGGTCGGATCAATGATTTTTTTTATTATGGAATCTGTCAGGGCTCGGTGAATTTTCCTAATACGAACGAGGATGAAGTTAGCGTGGGCTGCGTCAGGTTGCTTGTCAGCAGCTTTAATCAGCCGGGAGTCACGGAGACGATTCATAAAGTTATTCTTTCTGCCGGATTGAACATAAACTCGGTGGTTAACGAGGGCCGCGCGGATACCGGGATCGTAATCAGCCGCGTAGATTTTCACGCCGATTCGTCAGATGAACGTCTACTGAAAGTTCGTGAAGTGATTGAAGCGATTGAGGGTGTAACTAGGGTCAGGATTTGCGATCCGGAGTCGCGCTACTAAGATTTCTCTATTCCCTGCCTATCGGCGGGGAATTTTTATTGCAAAATATTTTATTTCTTGTATGATATAGCTGGTTTCTTTAACAAGGAGAGAGCGGTGAAAATTCAGGCGGAATATATCTGGTTGGATGGCCAGGCGAAGAAAAAACAGCCGGGAAATTTTGATCAGATGGCGGAGTTGCGTTCAAAAACGCAAATTGTTGAAGTCAGCGATCCGAGAAGTGTAGATGTTAGCGAGCTACCGGTTTCGTATCTCAAGGAGTCAGTAGAGGATTGGGGTTTTGATGGTTCCAGCACCGAGCAGGCCTTGGGAGATGATAGCGATTGCGGTTTGAAGCCGGTCGCGGCGTACAAAGATCCGATTCGGGGCTACCCGAACATTTTGGTGATGTGCGAAGTGGTGATGCCGGATGGGCGACCGCATCGTAGCAATACCAGATGGAAGTTGGCGAGGGCCGCGAAGCGATATCAAGGGGAGCGTTCTTTGTTTGGCATTGAACAGGAATACACGCTTTTTGACAGGAATATGAAGCCTTTGGCTTGGTCAGTTTTGGGTGTTGAGCCGGCTGGTCAGGGTCGCTATTACTGCGGTGTCGGCGCTGACAGGATTTTCGGCCGGCAATTGATGGAGCGGCACACGAAAGCTTGTTTGGATGCCGGATTGAAAATTGGCGGAACAAACTGGGAAGTTATGCCCGGTCAGGCGGAGTTTCAAATCGGGCCTTTGTCCGCGCTTGAAGTTGCTGATCAGCTTTGGGTCGCGCGCTGGTTGATTCAGCGGATTGGCGAGGATCTGGGGATTGTTGTTTCATTTCATCCGAAGCCGATGGGTAAAGATGCGGATTGGAACGGAGCCGGCGCTCACACTAACTACAGTACCGCGGCGATGATGGCGCAGGAAACGGGCTGGGACGTGATTCAGAAAGCTTGTAAGAGTCTGAAGAGGCGTCATCATGAACACATTAAAGTTTATGGCGCGTGCAATGATCAGCGTTTGAGCGGCAAACACGAAACTTGTAGCATCAAGAAATTCCGTTATGGTGTCAGTGATCGCGGCGCCTCAATCAGAATTCCGATGAGAACTGCCGAGAGGAAGTGTGGCTATATTGAAGATCGTCGTCCGGCGGCCAACATGGATCCGTATCTGGTCTGTCGGGCGATCCTAGAAACAGTTTGCGGTGAAGGGTTCAAGAAATAGAAAAATATTCCTCCGACGAAAGCCGGAGGTTTTTTATTTCTAAAACGGTTGTATAATGGTAAGATGAAATGGCTTAGTTGGATTACGCTAATTTTGGGGATCTGGCTGATTGTCTCACCATTTGTTTTGGGCTATTGGAGAGTAACATCAGCGCTTTGGGTTCAGATCATGGTCGGCGTGTTGCTGAGTTTGGTCGCTGTCTGGCAGATCGTTGATCGCGATGACGAAACAACTAACAGACAATAACTTTAAACATTTAAACTTTTAAACTCTTATGATAGTAATCTATTCAACACCGACCTGTGTCTATTGCAAAATGGCAAAAGATTTTTTCACGAAAAATAATCTTGCTTATGAAGAGCATGATGTTGCCGCCGATATGAAGGCGCGCGAGGAGATGGTGCAGAAATCCGGCCAGCTTGGCGTTCCGGTGATTGATATTGATGGGAAAATTATCGTCGGCTTTGATGAGGACGAACTTCGCTCCGCTTTAAACATTTAAACTTTAAACATTTTGTATGTACGATCTTGTAATTATCGGTGGCGGTCCTGGTGGCGTGGCCGCCGGAGTTTACGCGGCTCGCAAAAAAATCAAATGCGCGATTGTGGCGGGGGATTTTGGCGGCGCTTCTAAAGTTTCCGGCGATATTCAAAACTGGATCGGAACGCAATCCGTCTCCGGCTATGAATGGTCCAAAATGTTGGAGGAACATTTACGGGCCCAAAAAGGGATTGATGTCATCCAGCCGGACTTAGCGGAAAAGGTAGAAAAGATTGATGGCGGTTTCTTAGTGAAAACGAAAAAAGGAAAGTCGCTGGAGGCGAAAACTATTTTAGTTACTACCGGTAGCGCGAGGAAAAAACTGAACATTCCCGGAGAAAAGGAATTTGACGGCAAGGGGGTGGTTTATTGTTCAACCTGCGACGCGCCGATTTTTGACGGTAAGGTTGTCGCGGTGGTTGGCGGAGGCAATGCCGGGCTGGAAGCTGTTCTGGACGCTCTGCCGTATGCCTCTAAAATATATTTGTTGGATCACAATGAAGAGTTGAAGGGTGACGCGGTTACCCGGGAGAAGATCAAGGCCAGCCCTAAAGTAGAAATTATTTTAAAAACAGAACCCGTAGAAATCTTGGGCGATAAATTTGTCACCGGAATGAAATATAAAGACGGGGGAGGGGTAGTGAAAGAGTTAAAACTAGAGGGAGTTTTCGTGGAGATTGGTTCGTATCCGAACGTGGCCTTCGTGAAAGATCTGATTAAAACTAATGAATTTGGAGAAATAATTATTGATCACAAGACTCAGGCGACCTCTCTGCCGGGGATTTGGGCGGCTGGCGACGCCTCCGATGTTTTGTACAAGCAGAATAATATTTCCGCCGGCGACGCGATTAAAGCAGTATTGAATATCACGGATCATCTCAACAAGACCGAATCGCACCGGGAGTATTCAAAATAAATGGCTCCTCAACAAAATCTGGTTAAATTTCAACTGCAGTACGCCTCCGGTGAGTTCACTCGGTTTATTAATTTGGTAGTGGAATACAAATGGTGGATTCTCGGCGGCATTGTTTTGTTTCTTCTGCTTCTGCGGTGGTTGTGGCGCCGATAATTTCCGGAGGTGCGATTTGGTATACTGAACTCAATGAATAAAAAAATACTTATTTGGTTAGTGGGGG
>JBBTRE010000089.1:0-4096 GCA_038065375.1 Patescibacteria group bacterium
GGAAAATTATCTTAGACTTTTGGATGAGATCATTACTTTCGGGGTGGATCGTCCGGATCGCACTGGAGTCGGTACGCGATCTTTGTTTGTGCGTCAGCTACGGTTTGATATGAATGCAGGCTTTCCGATTCTTACCACGAAGAAAGTTGCGTTCAATAGTGTGAAGGCGGAATTGCTCTGGCTTATCAGCGGCAGTTCGGATAATAAAGAATTGCAGGAGCGGGGATGCGAGATTTGGACGGCTAATGCCAACGCTCCATATTGGAAACCGAAGGCGAAGTTTGAAGGAGATCTGGGCCGGGTCTATGGAGTTCAGTGGCGACACTGGCGCAAGCCCGATGGTACCGAGGTTGATCAGCTTGCGGAGATTGTTGAAAGGATCAAAAAGGATCCGAACGATCGGCGCCTAATCGTTACCGCTTGGAATCCGGGCGAGTTGGATGAGATGGCTTTGCCGCCATGCCACATGATCTTTCAGTTCTATGTGGCGAATGGAGAGCTGTCGCTACATATGCTGCAGAGAAGCTGCGATTCATTCCTGGGGGTGCCATTCAATATCTCTTCGTATGCTTTGCTTTTGGCTATGATTGCGCAGGTCACCGGCACAAAAGCAAAAGAAGTCATCCTAACTCTGGATGATGTCCATATTTATCTGAATCATTTTGAACAGGTAAATACTCAGTTGGAGCGGGCGCCGATGGCCCTGCCTCAGCTTTGGCTGAATCCGGACGTTAAGAAGATTTATGATTTCAAGATGGATGACATCAAGCTGATTGGTTATCAGCACCACCCGGGGATCAAAGCGGAGATGGCGGTATGAGAATCTCAATAATCGCCGCGCTGGGAAGGAATTGGGTGATTGGAAATGGAAATAAGTTACCCTGGCATCTGCCGGCAGATTTGAAAAGATTTAAGGAGCTGACAAAAAATCACACGGTAGTGATGGGACGGAAGACGGCGGAATCGCTGAGCTGGAAGCCGTTGAAGGATCGTCTGAATTTGGTGGTAACGAATTCTTTGGAACAAGCCCAGGTGAAAAATGGCTTCCTGACTGTTAAAAAAATCCGCGACGCGATCGCGGTGGCAGAGATGACGGGGGAGCAGGAGCTCTTTTTCATCGGCGGAGCGAAAATCTTTGAAGCGGCTCTACATTTGGTAGATCGGATGTATCTGACGATTATCAATGCCGACTTTGAAGGTGATGCCGAGTTTCCGGAAATTGATTTTGGCGACGACAAACTTTGGGATTTGAAGGCGGCAGAGACTAGACTGCCGGATTCTAAAAATGCTCACGAGCTGCACTTCACGGTTTGGGATAGAGCGTTTGGAAATTATAAACCCGTGGCTGATTAGACACGGGTTTTTTGTTTACATCCTGAGTGAGTCGAAGGATTATTTGTTGATAGGAACGATGGAAGGAACTCGCCCCAAGTTACCGGATTGATCTTTGCGGATCGGGCCGACAAAGATTTCGGCGTCACCGCATTGCATCATAATTTCCGCCACGCCTTTTTGGTTGAACTGATCTCCGCAGCGAAAGTGTTTCGCGGAAAAAATAGATTTTCCTCGGAGATACCAGAACAACATCCAGGCGTACGAATAAATAATGGAGGTTTCCATCTTATATGGAACCAGTCCGCACTCCTTCGCGCCCACCAGAATTTTCGCGGGCCGGACCACTCCGGAGAGCAAATACCATTTCTCTGTCGGGAAACTCCGGCTGAGGTAGTAGTTGATGACCGCGTACAGCCACTGCAAGTTGGCGGGTTCGGGAAGGTCCAAATTATTTCTCCTTTCCACGGCCGCGGCGGAAATTTCCGGGAAGCGCTTTTCAAAAGTCGCTTTGATGTCCGAATATTTCGCGTCTTTCGGAAGATGTCCGAACGGCACTACCGGGAAAAGAACATATTGGAACTTTTTGGCGCTTAGACCATAAAGCGTTTTTCGATGAAAGGGGATTTCTTTGTAGTCTTTGGGATTCACCCATGCTTTGCATTCCGGGAAAAGTTCCAGAACTTCTTCAATTGAAATAAATGAGCGCCCCATGATCTTAGCGGCGCTCTCCTGCGTGGTAAAGCTAGGCGCCTGTTTCATGGGAAACTCCTCAAGATGCTACTTATAATATAGGCCTGGTTGACTTAATCTGCAACGACAGCGATAATATTTCTCGGTACTTTGAGGGTAATGGATTGATTTCAGTAGAGCCAGTTATCTTGAGTTTCGTGGATCGCGAGGATCTTAAGACTGGGTATGTAACGGCAGTGAACCGCCTTCTTCCTCAGCTTTCAAGGAGTGCTGAGCCATTAAGTTGCGCAGACCTCATTTACATTACCCGCCAAGGCCACTGCCGTCTTTTCCTAGCGATAGATAATACACAGTCCGGTATTTCGGAATCAGTTGTTGGAATGGCGATGATATTTTTTGTTGATCGTCCGGAGGGTTGGCTTGGTCAGATTCATAGCGTTGTGGTAGATAAGCCATATCGTGGCCAACACATCGGCAGTATGTTGTTGAAAAAGCTTTTGGAATCAGCTCAGCTTAGAGCGAGGTTGGAGGGCCAAGAGATCAAGCTCGAATTGACCAGCAATCCGAACAATCAAGATCGCGCAACGGCGATTAAGATGTACGAAAAGTATGGATTCAAGTTGGTAGCGCTGGCGGTAGATCAGGATGGGACAAACTTGTATCGTCTTGTGGTAACGCCCTAAAGGCGTTACTTTTTTATAATGGTGGGGTGGCCGAGTGGTTTAAGGCGACAGTCTTGAAAACTGTTATACCTGCAAGGGTATCGTGAGTTCGAATCTCACCCCCACCGCCAGATGTCCAAGTTTGAACCGAAGCAAAATAAGGGTTTTTGAACAACAGAAAGCTGATTTCAGATGAAGTCGGCTTTTTGTATTATTTTTGACCCAGTGATATAATATAATCAACATATTTTAATAATGATTCAATTATGTCTACAATCAGTAAAAACATTCGCAAATTAAGAGAACAAAAAGGAATATCTCAAGACAGGCTTTCTAAGCTGGCAGATATTTCTTTGAATACAATAGCTAAACTTGAACTCGACGATAGCCAAAATCCTACTATTGAGACATTGCAGAAAATTGCAAAAGCTTTAGATGTTAAAGTTGAGGATTTAATAAAATAAAATTTATGGCTAGAGAAGCATCAGTCAAAAATCTTACAAATGCGAAACGGGCAAAGAACGATGAGTTTTACACTCAGTTCATTGATATTCAGAAAGAAATTGAAAGGTATTTAGATTACAACCCTAATACATTTCGAGCTAAAGTGGTGTATTGCAACTGCGATGATCCGTTTGAGAGTAATTTTTTTCGCTATTTTGTGCTCAATTTCAACAAGCTCGGATTGAAACAACTCATAACGACGAGTTACAAGCCGTCGCCTGTCGCCAATACACAACTGGGATTGTTTGGCGATGATGTAACACTCGCAAAATCCAAGGGCCGTCCGAAAATAACCGCCAATAAGTTTATTATCAATGAAGTAAAAGACATAGACGGCGATGGCGAGTTTAACTTGAAAGATGTAGCAAAACAGTTAAAGGCAAATAAACACAACGAGTGGATGCCACTAAATGGTGATGGTGATTTCTCTAGCGATGAGTGTGTCGAACTACTCAAGCAGTCTGACATCATAGTAACCAATCCTCCGTTTAGTTTGTTTCGTCCATATATTAAACAACTTTCTGATTACAAAAAGAAGTTTTTGATCATCGGCAATATTAATTGCATAACTTATAAAGAAATATTTCAAAAAATTAAAAACAATGAAATATGGTTAGGTAACGGAATGGGAAGATGGATTTCTGGATTTATTGTACCTAAGGCCTACGAATTGTATGGGACAGAGGCTAGAATAGATGAAAACGGAGATAGAATTGTCGCCACTAATAACTGTCTATGGTTAACTAATCTTGATCATGGACGCCGTCACCAACCATTACCACTTATGACAATGGCAGAAAATTTAAAATTCAGCAGGCACAAAGAAATTAAAGGCAAAAAAGTGTATGAAAAATACGATAATTATGATGCGATAGAAGTACCTTTCACCGATGCGATTCCAAGTG
>JBBTRE010000090.1:0-21799 GCA_038065375.1 Patescibacteria group bacterium
AACTACAGCAAGTGGTGGATTTCTTGAAGGATCCGGGAAAATACCAGGCATTGGGAGCGCGCGCGGCGCGCGGAGTACTGTTGGTTGGCGCTCCGGGTACTGGCAAGACGATGTTCGCGAAAGCAACCGCCCGTGAAGCCGGCGTGCCTTTCTATGATATGTGCGGTTCCGATTTCGTGGAGATGTTTGTGGGCGTTGGAGCGAGCAGGGTTCGAGACATGTTTAAAAAAGCCCGGGAAACCGCTCCGAGCATCATCTTCATTGATGAGATTGATGGCTTGTGCCGTCAGCGGGGGACCGACCATCCGGAACGAGAGCAGACTCTGAACCAGTTTTTGAAAGAAATGGATGGATTTCAAACGAATGAAGCGGTGGTGCTGATGGGCGCCACTAACCGTCCGGAATTGATGGATTCCGCGGTGATGCGACCCGGACGGTTTGATCTGAAGATCTTAGTTGCGTCTCCTGATGTTGTAGGTCGTGAAGCGATTCTGAAAGTTCATTCCCGCGGTAAACCTCTTGGTCCTGACGTTGATTTGCGAGAAATCGCCAGAGGCACTCCCGGAATGACCGGCGCGGATTTGGAAAACGTGATGAATGCTTCGGCGCTGATTGCTCTAGAGAGAAAACACGTGATGATTTCTCGCGAGGACGTTAACGAAGGAATTGATAAAGCGGTGCTGGGTGAAGCGCGGAAACGAGTTATCTCGCCTCACGAGAGACGAGTAACTGCTTATCATGAAGCCGGACACACTTTTGTAGCCAAAAAGACTCCCGGAGCGGATTCGGTTCGAAAAGTAACAATCATTCCGCGAGGTTTTGCCGGAGGTGTTACTTGGATGATGCCCGAAGAAGATAAAAATTTGCCTCCCGAGTCGTACTTCCGAGGTCAGATGAAAGTAATGATGGGCGGCCGAGCCGCGGAGATGCTGATCTTCGGTGAAGCATCCAGCGGAGCGCAGGGCGACTTCAGACAAATCACCGACCAAGCCAAGAGAATGGTCAAGGAATTCGGAATGGGCGGCGATGAGGTCGGGTTGATTCATTATGGAGACGAAGCGGTCAATACCGGTTTTCTGGGAATGTCTTTCGGCAAATCGGGTGATTGGTCGGAAGCTACTAAGGAGAAAATTGACGCAGCGATCCGTAAGTTGGTAGCCAAAGCTTATGAAGACGCTTATGAGCTTCTGAAAGCTAATCGGCCGGCTCTGGATCGGATTGCCGAAGCGCTGCTTGAGAAAGAAACTCTGTTGTCGGATGAAATTGACAGAATTATTAACAATGAACCTCCGGGCTAACCCCGGAGGTTTTTTATTGGCTTGGCCCGGGCTTTTGAGTTAAAATAACTATATTAGATGCAACTTAAACGTTTAGAATTGGTCGGTTTTAAGTCTTTTGCTCAAAAGACGGTTTTGGATTTTCCCGTCGGGATCACCGCGATTGTGGGCCCGAACGGGTCCGGTAAATCTAACGTAATTGACGCGATCCGCTGGCTCCTCGGTGAACGGGACGCGAAGAATATCCGCGGCGCGAAAGCCGAAGATCTTATTTTTGCCGGTACGCCGCAACGCCCCCGGATGGGCTTGGCGCAAGCGACAATGATTTTTGATAATGGCGACCATTTTTTCCCGGTGGATTATTCCGAGGTTTCCGTTTCGCGCAAAGTAACCAGAGACGGCACTTCTGAATACTTTTTGAATGAGTCACCCGTCCGCTTGAAAGATATTGTGGATTTTTTTGCTAAGGCGCGACTTGGTACTCGCGGTCTGACAATCGTGAACCAGGGCAACAGCGATATTTTCGTACGTGCCACTCCGAAGGAGCGCCGGGCGATGGTGGAGGAGGTGCTGGGTCTGCGACAGTATCAGCTGAAAAAACATGAGGCGGAGCGGAAGTTGATCAGCACCAAATTTAATTTGGAAAAAGTGAAAGCGATGATTGATGAATTGACGCCGCATTTGCGGCTGTTACGTCGGCAGGCCGCTAAGTGGGAAAAGCAGGCGGACGTGGAAAAAGCGCTGCATGATTTAGAAGCAATCTACTTCGGCGGCCGTCTGTTTGATATAGAAAAAGATTTGAAAGATTTGGAGCCACGGATAAATGCTTTAGACAAAGAAACGAACGACAAACGGCAGGAACTAAAAGAACGGCAGGCGGAGTTGGTAAAAGTTGAGAAGTCAGGCCCGAAAGGGGATCAGTATTTCCAGGATTTTAAAAAGAAACAGCAAGATTTTTTGAACAAGAAATCTGTTTTTCAAAAAGATATCGGCCGCATGGAGGCCCAGATGGAATTTTTGGTGAATCAACCGAAATCGGAAATGAAGGCCGCCGAAGCGGTAAAATTGCTGGAAGAAACTCGGGAGAAGATCGGCGAGGCATTAGAGGAGAACGATTTGGCCGGCTTGAAATCAATCTTGCGGGAGCTTTCGGATAAAATTGAGCGGGTGTTATCGGTTGGCGCCGATAATCGCGAGGGTAAAGTGCAAGAGTTGGAAAAGTCCAAAGAAAAATTGCTTGCTGATCTGGCGGCGGTGGATGCCGAGCTTGGTCAATTAAATAGTTTAGAAGATAAACTTGCTGAAGATCTGCGCGGATTCAACGCGGTCTTCAAGAAAGCTTTTGAGTTAGTTGAGCAGAAAAAAGATGAGATTCAAAAATTAGAAAATGAGAAAAATCGGCTTTTGTTTGATCAGGAGCGGGTGAATATCCGCCGTCAGGAACTTCATAATTTGGCGGCGCAGGCGAGCAGAAAACTCAGCGATTTTTCCGCTAAGGAATTAACCGGTGGTGAAGATTTAGCCGAGTTGGAAAAACGGATGTTTAAACTGCGGGCGGAATTGGCGGGAATCGGGGATTTAGATCCGGCCTTAGTAAAAGAAGCGCAAGACACCGAAGCCCGCTACAATTTCCTCTCTTCGCAAATGGAAGATTTGGATAAGGCCTCCGAGGATTTGCGGACGTTGATTAATAATTTGGACGAAAAAATCCATGGCGAGTTTACCAGCGCGATGGATTCCATTAACGACGAATTTGATAAATATTTCAAAGCTATGTTCGGCGGCGGCAAGGCCTCGTTGAAATTAGTGAAGGAGGAGCCGAAGGCGCAGTTGACTGAAGAAGATGTAAATATGGAAAATGCCGAAGGAAACGAAGGGGATGGCTTGGAGGATGCGGACGAAGGTCACAAAGTGGATCATGGAGGACTAGAAGTTTTCATTAACATTCCCCGGAAAAAAATCAGCGGTTTGGAGATGCTTTCCGGCGGTGAAAAAAGTTTGGTTTCTATCGCGGCGTTGTTCGCGTTGATTTCCGTTAGCCCGCCGCCATTCTTGGTGTTGGACGAGGTGGACGCGCCACTGGACGAGCGTAATGCCCGCCGATTTTCCGAGTTGATTAAGGATTTTTCCAAAAAGAGTCAATTTATTTTAGTCACTCATAATCGCGCCACTATGGAAGCGGCGAGTGTGATGTATGGCGTTACGATGGGCGATGATGGGACGTCGCGGGTGCTATCACTAAAGCTAGAATAGAAAACCCCCGATTGCTCGGGGGTTTTGTCTATTTTTCTGAAAAATTGAAGTAGACGTTGCCGTTGCGGTAGTCGGCTTTACCATCGTCCTTTAGAAAGCCAAAGGCATAGTTGAAGCCGATCAGGTGGTCTTTCAAGTTGTCGTCTTCCCAAGTTCCCTGAACGACCAGAAGATCGGTAGGCGGGCTGACTTCCCAGCGGCCGTCTTCCAGAAGAATCGCGAACTGCTGATCATCACAGGAGCGGGTGTCGCCTCTGGCGACCCGGTCAATTCGGTCATCCACCCGGCGAAGACCCCAGCACTTAATGAAAACTGTCCAATCGCTGGTGAAATTCTTCCGGTAACGCCAGATCGCTCCATATTCATCCGGATCGTCGGGGTTTTGCAGGAAAATGATTTCAGCGGCGGCCGGTCGTGTATCGTTCGGATGCAACAGCATAATGCCTCGGAAGCTCACCCGGTCGGCGATGGCGATTTTCCCGTCAGCGCCTTTGGCTACGAACCGGCCGTTGCGCATCGGGTTTTTCTCCGTCGTAGCATTCCAATTCTCCACTTTCGGAACTTGTCCGGCATTTACCGTCCCAACAACTACTTTCTTTACGGCGACAGGATTTTCCACGATCGTAGCCGGATTTTTGGGCGTCGTGCATCCAGAAATAGCCAACATCGCCGCCACACTTGCCGTAATCCAACAGACCCAGCAAAAACGCTTACTATTCATTTCAGTACCTCTTAATGTAACTACCGCTATTTTATGCTATTGATATATTTTTTGCAACCTGCTATTATTTCTCCAATGTTAGTTTTGAAGCTAAAACGAATCGGCAAGAAACATCAGGCGGCTTTTCGCCTGATTGTTGATGAAAAGAGGCACAAACTTTTCGGAAAAAACGTGGAGGATTTGGGTTGGTACAATCCCCGCACCGATAAACACGAGATCAACAAAGAACGGGTTTCCTATTGGCTGAAAACCGGCGCTCAAACCACCGATACCGTCCACAACATCTTAGTTTCCGCCGGAGTGATTGAAGGCAAAAAAATCGCGGTTCACAGCCAGCCGAAAAAGAAGGAAGGGGACGCGAAAGCTGTCACCCCAGTCGTTGCAGAAAAACCCGCCGCCTAAAATAGTATTAAGTATAAGGTATGTAGTATTTGGTATTTTTAAGATACTTTATACGTAATACTTAATACCGGAAAAATGTAAGTATGAAGTATTGACATTTTTCCTCTGGTACGCTATAATTACCCGGAAATTGAAAGGTCGCTGAAACGCAGAATAACTAAGATCAAATGGCTTCGAAAGATACACATACAGATCAGGAGTTTCTGGAATATCTCGTTAAGTCTATCGTTGATCATCCCGATGATGTCGTGGTTGATCGCAAGGTAGATGAGATGGGCGTCTTACTTTCTTTGAAAGTAAACCTCCAGGACATGGGTCAGGTAGTCGGCCGCGAAGGCGCTACCGCCAAGGCCATCCGCTCACTTTTGAGGATCGTCGGCATTAAGAATAATGCCCGCGTGAATCTGAAGATTGAAGAGCCGGAAGGTTCCACTCACGTTCCTCGGGAACGTCAGGATCGAGCACAAAGTTCCTCTTAAGAACTTTCAAACTAAAACGCCACACACCGTGGCGTTTTAGTTTCTTCCCAATCACTTCCCGTCCGTCATCGCGAGTCTCGATTTCCAGATCGGGACGCGGCGATCTTACTTTAATGTTATTGTAAGATTGCTTCTCCACTGTTTGGCGGATCGCAATGACTGATAGAAACCCATTATTCATAAATATTCATGAGATTTGATATTCTCACAATTTTTCCTAAAATATTTGACTCCTATATCAATGAGTCCATTCTTAAACGCGCTCGGGAAAAAAAGCTGATTAAAATTACCGCGCATAATTTGCGTGATTTTACGACTGACAAGCATCGGAAAGTTGTTGATAGCCCGTTTGGCGGGGGGCCGGGGATGGTCTTTAAGCTTGAACCTATTTACAAGGCAGTAGAAAAGTTAAAAGCAAAAAGTAAAAAGCTAAAAACCAGAACAATTTTATTTAGTACCCGGGGGAAGAGATTTGATAATAAAGAGGCGAAGCGACTAGCGAAATATGACCAACTGATTCTTATTTGCGGCCGGTATGAGGGCGTGGATGAACGGGTGGCGGAGCACATTGCCGATGAGGAAATTTCCATCGGAGATTATGTCTTGGCGGGAGGTGAATTGCCGGCGATGGTTTTAGCCGAAGCGGTAGCGCGATTTATTCCCGGAGTTTTGGGCAAATGGGAATCCCTGGAAGATGTTAAAGGATCCTATCCGGTCTACACCCGCCCGGCGGAATTTAGGCCCAAAAAGGGCAAAAACTGGAAAGTTCCGAAGGTTTTAATGTCTGGTTCGCACAAGGATATTGACAAGTGGAGAGGGATACGCTAGTATATCCCTAGTCCTATTTACAAAAGAAGGAGGAGACTGTGTTTGTAGCATTGAAGGCGGTGTCGTTGTTGGGCGTGAAGGCGATCGCTTATCCGGTGATGATTCCATTGTGGATTGTGTACCAGGTGGGTCGGTTGGGCGTGAAGGTGGCAAAGCATCCCTTGAAGGCCGCAATGAAGATTGGAGCTTTCCCGTTTCTCGCGACTTGGTGGACTATGAAGGGTGTCTACAATCTGACGGCGGATACGCTCAAGGATTGGAGATCTTTCCTTCTGATGCCGATCGGTGTGGCTACGGCCGTACGGGTCGCGCATAATCGGAGGAAGAGTCCGGATGAGCCATCAATTTTGTTCGGCATTCTTGCTACCGGCATTCCCGCTGTGCTTGCTGGGTTCGTGAGCGCTCATGCTGATACTCTGAAGCCGATGGTGATGGGGTTGGTTTCTAGCCTGATGGCGGACCCCCGTTCGTTCACCAGTCTTCCGATGATTCAGCAGGCCGGGATTGCGTTTGTTGCTTCGCAGATTCTTTCGGTGCTCTTTGAACTCAGCCGCGCCGGCAAGATGAGTATGTTCGGAGACAAGAAGCAGAATGTTCCGAACGCGATTGAGATGAAGCCCGTGAATTCGATTCGTGAGCCGCACGACTACCTGACGATGTTCAACTGGATCACTGATCGTAAGCAGTTGACTGAAATTGAAGGAAAGCAGGCGACTGTCAGGGTTGCCTATCTGCTGGCTAACGGCGTGATCACCAACATTGATTCTGATGATTTCCGGAAGCGGATCAATGATCGGCTCCCGACCCTGACTGTCTGCGGTTAGAAGTTCCCAGCCCCCGTCCTCTCGAGGACGCGGGGGCTTTTTTTATTCATCTATCCCGTCGCTTGAAATTCCGAATCCCAGAAGTCTAACGCGTTAGACTTCTGGGATTTTTACCAAAGCGAGGCCAGACAGTTTCCCGGAACATCCCGGAGGCAGTTTGTAGTTCGTTTGTATCGAACTACAAACTGCTGAGGGCGAAGAAAACCCGCTTCCGGGGCGGATTATTCTGTTTCCGGAAAGCTGTCTGGCTGAGCAGTTGACTTTTGTTTCTTGCTGGAGTATATTGATTACCAATCCGCAGACAGAGGGCAAACAAGTAAGCCCCTCCGAGGAAAAACCAACGCTTTCGCGCTGGCCGTCTGTGGACCACTAAAGGTCCATTTTTGTTAGCGGAGACCAAATTAAAAAAATAAAAAGGTCGAGATGTCAGTCAAAAATTCATGTTAAACAAAGCGCAGAAAAAACAGCACATAGACAAAAGCGCGGAAATGGTAAAAGGAAGCAAGACGCTGGTCTTTGCTGATTTTACCGGCGTGGATACGGCTTCGTTGCGCCGACTGAAGATTGAAGTAAAGAAAGCGGGAGCGGCTTTCAAGGTTTTTAAAAAGCGTCTGTTAAATATCACCCTCAAAGATTTGGGAGTGGCATTTGACCCACTGCAGTTTAAAAGCCAAGTTGGCACCTTCTTTATTCCGGAAGATCTTAGCTCGGTCGCCGGGACGATTCATAAATTCGCCAAGGAGCTGATTAAAGCCAAGAAGAATTTTATAGTCTTGGGGGCTTACGACTTAGTCGGTAAGCAAGCAGTCTCCGCCGCGGATTTCACTGTGATTGCCAAGTTACCAGGCCGGGAAGTTTTACTTTCTATGGTCATTGGCGGCATTACCGGTCCGTTACGGGCGTTTATGTACATTGTTAGCGAGTTAGCAAAGAAAGCCCCCGCCGCTCAAGCTCCGGAGGCCGCAACAGTTCCGTCCGCTCCTGCTGAAGCTCCAGCGGTTGAGCCCGCCCAGGCGGGTGAACCGACGCCAGCTGTCTAATAATTACAAAGTCGAAATAATAAACAAAAATAAAATGGAAAAATATCAAGATTTACTAACCAAGATCGGCGACATGAAAGTTACTGAATTGGCCGAGTTAGTTAAGGCGATGGAAGAGAAGTTTGGAGTTTCCGCCGCGATGCCCGCCGCCGCTGGTGGTGGAGCCGCTGCCGCTGAAGCCGAAGAGAAGACCGCCTGGGATGTCATTCTGAAAGAGGGTGGAGGACAAAAGATTCAGGTGATCAAGGTTATTCGCGAAGTTACCGGATTGGGCTTAAAAGAAGCCAAGGATATCGTGGATGCCGCTCCGAAAGCGGTAAAAACCGGCCTGAAGAAAGACGAAGCTGAAGACTTGAAGAAAAAGTTAGAAGCTGCCGGAGCCGTCGCGGAGCTGAAATAAGGCCATCCTCGCATTGAGCGCGAGGAATCCGGGTGGCCTTGTTGCGATAAGTGTCGGCTCCGCCGACAAGTATCAAGTACTCTCCTCTGAAGAGGAGTATCTGCAATAGTTCCCTCAAAAAGACCCCCGACGGGGTCTTTTTGATTGCGTTTTGTTTTATTGACAAGCGGTAAGGGATTTTGTATAATCATGGCCAGTAAGTTCCATAACTCATTTTTCTCAAAGGAGGGCTGTATGTCTTTCCGACTGCCAGGCGAAGGGTCGATTCTGAAGCGGGGTTGGGCTAACGGCGTTACTCGCGTTCAACGCTCTCACATTGATTTGCGGAATGAGTCGCTGGCGAAGCAGTATCCAGCCGGCCGGATTTGCAAGCATTGTCCGACGAAACTGCGGCGTACGAATCCCAGCAAGGTGTGTGAGTATTGTCATCTGCAGGAACAGCGTCAGAGCGCGATCATTCAGCTGGCGGTTCAGATGGCCAAGGAAGGCAAGCGGGGAGAGGTGATGCGGCGTTTTATGCAGACGCCCAACGATCTGTTGGCGCAAGGAAGAATGGTTTCTTAACAAAAGCCCCGAGCAATCGGGGCTAATTTTTTTGTGCGCCCTGCAGGGCACTTCGTTATCTCACGTCGCTCCGCTCCTTGGAACCCAGCGGTTCCAAAACCTTCGCTACGGGAAAACTTCCGTTTTCCCGACCCCTTTCCCGTTCGATCCCTACAGTAGGAAACGCCAGAAAATTTAAAACCGGACTTTCATCCGGCCTTAAATTTTGTGCGCCCTGCAGGGATCGAACCTGCGGCCTTTCCAATGTGAATGGAACGCTCTACCACTGAGCTAAGGGCGCTCAACCTGTTAATTTATAGTACGTTAAGCGCCTTTTGGCAATTTGCTTTCTTCGGATTTTTATTTTAAAATAGCGTCAGCTGTTTAGGAGAGAGTTATGGATATTGAATTTTCTTTCAGGCATAAATTGAATGATGTCGAAGCCAAGAAAAGGGTCAAGAAATTGATCGCCGAGCAGTCAAAGATTTATCAGGATTATGTGAAGTGCTTTGAATCAATTTTACAGGCGGACGGCTCCTGGGTGCTGAAGTGTAAAGTGCTGGGATTCAGTCTTTCCGGGAAGATAGAGTTCCGGCCGGGAGAAGTTCGTGCTATCGGCGATTTACCGATGTTGCTGAAAGTGTTTTTGAAAAAAGTGAGAGAGAAAGTTGAAAAGGAAATTAATGCTTTGCTGGAATAACAAAAAACGGGGCCCAACGCCCTGTTTTTTTGATGTTGGTCAGGTCTTGTGACGGGTGTGCATAAAGTGGGTTTTGCATGAGCTCATTTTAAGCTATATTTAAGTTACGGTGGTGAAAAGTGGATAAAGGTGGGGATAACCGCCGAATCAGGGGATAACTTAAGCTCAAATGTTCATTGGAGAATACACACATAGTTTAGACACAAAAGGACGCGTGGCTTTGCCGGCCAAATTTCGGCCGAAGCTTGGCGATGGGGCGATTATCGCGCGCGGACTGGATCATTGCTTATTCGTATTTACAAAAGAAAGTTGGGAAAAATTAACCGTCAAAGTCGCGGGAATGTCTTTCATGAAATCCGATTCCCGCGCCTTTGCCCGTTTGATGCTCGCCGGCGCCAGCGAAGTGGAATTTGATAATCAGGGAAGAATTTTAATTCCGGAATATTTGCGGGCATACGCGTCACTGTCCTCCGGAGGAGGATCCGCCTCCGGCGGAAAGCGACAAGTTGTGTTTGCCGGTCTTTATGACCGGATTGAAATTTGGGATGAAGCCAATTGGAAATCCTATAAATCCAAAACCGAAGCTTCTTCTGACGACATTGCTGAAAAACTGGGAGAGTTAGGACTCTGAATAATGAATAAAGAATTAAGGAAATGAAAAAACTCATAATTTACCAACCACATAATTCATGATTCATAATTCAACCCACACGCCGGTGCTTTTAAAAGAGGTTCTGCAATTTCTTGATCCGCAACCCGGAACTTTCTTTATTGACGGAACTTATGGCGCCGGTGGGCACGCGCGGGCGATTCAGGAAAGAATTGGAGGAAAAGGAAGGGTGCTGGCGATTGATTGGGAAAAGACCGGAGAGAATTACGCGGATCTGGCGCAGATTCTCCGGGAAAAAAAGTTAGGCAAAGCCGACGGGCTTTTGCTGGATTTGGGTTTTTCTTCCGAACAGCTGGGTGGCGGAAAGGGATTTAGTTTCCAGATCAATGAACCGCTGTTCATGATTTACGATGTCAATCAAAAACCGGTCCGTACGATTATTAAAGAATTAACCGAACAGGAGCTGACGGAAGTTATTCGTCATTTCGGTCAGGAGAAATACGCCCGGCTAATTGCCCGGGCAATCAAGAACCGAGTGCGGAAGGGGAGTATTGAGACTACTTTTGATCTGGCGGAAGCGATTAAGTCGGCAATCCCCTGGAATTATGAGCGGGGTCGGATTCATCCGGCGACTAGGACTTTTATGGCGTTGCGCATCTACGCCAACAACGAACTAGGGAATCTGGAAAAAGTTTTGAAGGATATATTTAAAATTTTAAAGCCCGGTGGCCGAGTGGCTATTATTTCCTTCCACTCCATGGAAGACCGGATCGTCAAAAATTATTTCCGTGATTACGCCAAAGAGGAGAAGGTGACAATTTTGACGAAAAAACCGATTGAAGCTACCGAAGAGGAGATCGCGGTAAACCCGCGCTCCCGCTCGGCGAAATTGAGAGCCGCCATACTAACCCCTAGTCGCTAATTACTAATCACTATTTTATGACCATCATTGAACCAAACAAAAATCAATTTCTAGCCAACCGATGGCTTTATTTTGTTCTGGCGGTGGTCGTAGGAGCGGCAGTTTTAAATATTTTGGCTTACAATCGTAATGTTCAGTTGAATCACGCGCTAAAACAGGAACTTAGGACCGTTGATTTAACCCGGGCGGAAAGCTCCGATTTAAAGAATCAGCTTTACTTGGCGCTTGATTCTGATGATATCGGCCACCTCGCTTCTAAATTGGGCTTAGTAAAGGAGCGAAAGCCGGAATATATCGCGTTACAATGATGCGTGGTTGGAGATTGTGGATAATAGCGGCCGGGACATTGGGATTTTATGGCGCTCTAATTTTTAATATTTATGGGCTGCAAATTGAGAAAGGAAGTTATTTTTCGCGCCGGGCTATTGTTCAGGCGGAGGGAGGTAATGTATTGAGCCCTAAGCGCGGAACTATTTTTTTCCGGGACAAGAACTCCAATAAAATTCCCGTTGCTTTCAACCGCGAGTTCCCGATAATTTTTGCCGTGCCGAAAGAAATTGAGGATCCGTCAGAGGCATCCGTGGCCATCGCCGGGGCGCTAGATTTAGACGTGGCGGAAACAAAATTGAGACTGGAGAAGCCGGACGATCAATATGAATTACTGATTCCCAAGGCAACCGCTGAGCAGGTGGTTAAAATAAGGGCGCTGGCTTTGAAAGGCGTGTACGTTGATTCTGATTATTTCCGGTTTTATCCCTTTGGATCTTTGGGCGCGCAAGTTCTGGGATTTGTCGGACCGGACTCTTTGACCGGCGCTTTCAGCGGCCGTTACGGACTGGAGTCATATTATGAAGACACTCTTCAACGCTCCGATCTTTTCCTGACCATTGATCGTAATATTCAATCTCAATCGGAAAAGGTTTTGAAAGATCTGATTGAAAAATATGATGCCGATTCGGGAACGGTTATCGTGCAGGAGCCGAAGACCGGCAATATTCTCGCGATGGGAAACTATCCGACTTTTGATCCAAACGAATATGCCAAGTCCGCTCTGAAAAATTTCACCAATCCCGCCATTCAGGCGGTTTACGAACCGGGTTCCGTTTTTAAAGTGCTTACGATGTCCTCCGGGTTGGATGCCGGGAAGATCACGCCGTCCACATCCTATTATGATTCCGGTTCGTTGACGTTGAATGGTAAAACCATTAAAAACTGGGACGGCAAAGCGCATGGGCAGACGACCATGACAGAAGTGATTGAGCAGTCCATCAATACCGGCGCCGCTTTTGCCGAAAAAACGACCGGACATGACCTCTTTTATAATTATTTGCTGAAGTTCGGCTTGGATGATCTTTCAGGGATAACTTTGCCCGGTGAATTGAGCGGTAAGCTGGGTAATCTGAAGATCAGCACCCGGGATATCAACTTTGCGACTGCTGCTTTCGGTCAGGGTGTTTCCGTAACCCCACTCCAGCTGATTAACGCTATTTCGGCGATTGCTAACAGGGGCATTCTGATGAAACCGAATCTTTTAGCCGGTCACCCACCGGAAGTTTTGGGGAAAGTAATTTCTCCGGAAGCTGCGGACCAGGTTACGGAAATGATGGTTTCCGCGGTGACTAAGGCGGAGGTGGCGAAAATTGATGGTTATCGGATTGCCGGGAAAACCGGGACGGCGCAGATTCCCGATTTTCGGAATGGCGGGTACAGCGATCAATACATCCATAGCTATACCGGTTTTGCTCCGGCCTCTGATCCCAAGTTCACGATTCTGATAAAAATTGATAAGCCAAAAGGGGTCGGATTGGCAGGCGCGACGGTGGTGCCGGCCTTTCGCGAATTAGCCCAGTTTGTTATAAACTACTATAATATTCCGGCTGACCGGCTGGCTGATTAAGCGAAATGAAAAACTTTTTACGACGACAATTGAAGAATTTTTTGCGCCTGCTGGCGCGGTGGATGATCCGGAAATACCAGCCGAGCGTGATTGGCATTACCGGAACCGTGGGCAAAACTTCCACCAAGGAAGCGATCGCGGCTGTACTGAAATCCATCCGGAAAGTCCGCTCTTCCAGCGGTAATTTTAATAATGAGTTCGGATTGCCGCTAACTGTTCTGGGAGAATGGGAAAAAACCGGAGGATTATTTTTTTGGCTTAAGGTAATTTTTTCTTCCATCCTGAAATTGATTTTTGGCGGTAAATATCCGGAAATTCTGGTTTTGGAATACGGTGCCGATCGTCCGGGAGATTTGAAATATCTTTTAGACCTGGCTCGTCCGCAAATCGGAGTGGTTACCGCGGTCGGCGATATTCCGGTGCACGTGGAATTTTATAGCGGTCCGGACGCGGTAGCGAAAGAAAAGGCGCGTTTAGTGGAAGCATTACCGGCAATCGGCTTCGCGGTTTTAAATTACGACGATGAGACGGTTTACGATATGCGTGATAAAACCCGGGCGCATGTGATTACTTATGGCTTTGGCAATGGAGCGGAGGTTAGGATTACTAATTTTGAGAATCGAGTGGAGGACGGCAAGCCGGTCGGTCTCTCATTTAAATTGGAATATGGCGGCAGTTTCGTTCCGGTTCGCCTCAATAGCGCTTTTGGGAAGGCCCAGGCCTACGCTGCCGCCGCCGCGGCGGCAGTTGGTTTTTCTTTCGGTATGAACTTAGTGAGAATCTCCGAGGCGCTCAATTATTATCAGGTGCCGCCGCGCCGGGGCAGGTTAGTGGCCGGAGAGAAGGGGACTCTGATCTTTGATGACACCTACAACGCTTCGCCGCTTTCTATGCATGCCGCGATAGATACTATGAAAGAATTCAAAGCGTCCCGGAAGGTGGCGGTATTGGGAGATATGCTGGAGATCGGAAAATACGCGATTGAGGCGCATGAAGAAATCGGACGGCTGGCGGCAAAAGTGTTTGATATTTTGGTTACCGTCGGGCCACGGGCAAAGTTTATCGCCGACGCGGCCAATAAATCCGGTTTATCTAAGAAAAATATTTTCACCTTTGATTTTGCCGATCAAGCGAAGGATCCGGTTGAGGATTTAATCAAAAAAGGAGATTTGATCTTAATCAAAGCTTCCCGGGCGATTGGTTTGGATAAAATTGTGGAAGAAATTCGTCAATTATAACGGGATGGCAATCCGGACTTTTCAAAAAAGTGATTTGAGCGCCGTTCTAGCGTTAGTGGGAAAGATGGCTGACTACCATCACTCTTTGGATTCTTCCTACAAACCTGCCGAGGAGTATAACGACTGGGAAGGGATAGTCGGAGGTTGGTTGGATGATCCGGAGACGCAAGTTTTTCTCGCCGAAGAGGTAAACAATATAGTCGGTTATCTCCGAGTTGGAGTAGAAGACGCGCCGGAATATTTTGCTGAAAAAAGAATCGGTATGATCTATGACTCCTTCGTGGAAGAAAGATATCGGAGGCAGGGGATTGCCGGACAGCTTTTTGAGGCGGCATCAGTGTGGCTTAAGAAAAAGAAAGTCAGCTTTGTTGAGTTGAACGTGGATTTTCGCAACGAAAGCGCGATCGCTTTGTGGCGAAAGTTGGGTTTCCAAGAGGTAAAGTTGCGGATGCGGCGGCCGCTCTAAGGATGTTTGCAAAAAACCGATTTTTGACCTAACATCAGTAGCAGCTACTAAGGAGTATAACCATGGATTCGGTGGATCCGGACAACTGGGAAAAGGAAGAGAAGAAAAATGATAAGCCCTGCGTGGATTGTGGTAATACCGAAGAAACTCATCTTTGCGCGGGTCCCGGACTGCTTCCTGAAGGCGTAGTGGATTATCTTTGTCCGGTTTGTTTTGAACAGCGGGCGCATTGGCATCGCAAACATGGAGAAGCCAAGCCCTTACCCCACAACCGAAGGTGTTGCTGATGGGTAGCTCCAAAGGTCCAGCGGGGACGGTGACTTACGGAGAAACGAAAGATGTTTTTTGCAATGACTGCGGTGTTCTCGGAGTGCAAGTAGAACATTGGGGGAGATTGGTTCCTGATCAGCGCACCGGACATTTCTGCATTGATTGTTGGATTGAACGACAGGAATATTTTGGAGAACACAAAACCCCGAAGCCGATGCCGGACCTGCCGCCGGTAGGCGAGTCTGCTCCGAAGGATGATGCCGACCAAAATAAATAAAGCCCATCCAAATTTGGATGGGCTATTTTATTTCACTTTTCCGGCTCCGGGCTTGGTGGATTAAATTGATCATCCGATAAACCCATCTTTCCTTTGTACCAACGATCGTAATCCGCCTGTTCTTCCGGCGTGCCATCCTTCGGCGGGCGGTGAACTGTTACGCCAACGCAGACTCTGGACCGGTGTCCGAGTTGATATGGATAGAAGTAAGTAATCGTGTAATCTACCGGGAAACCCATCATTTCAATTTCATCCTTGAGCATGAGCGCTGTAAGCATGGTAATTTTCTGCTTCTCAGGGTCTCTTTTGTCGCTCGACGTGTCAAAAAAATCACGAAACAACATAGTCATTATTTCCGACTTCATCAGAGCTTCCTGGTAAGGATCTTTTTCGCTCATTTAGCGACTCCTTAGTGCTGACATCAGCTTAACTCCTAACCGGATTTTTGCCAAAGCGGTATTGACATATGCACTAAAGTATTATAGAATCCCGCTTAGTCACATTTACAAGGAGTAGAGCCGTGAACACAAGCGGTCAGTCCGGTCTTTTCGTGGTTACGGGAGTCATCCTCGGGCTCATGTTTTCTTATCTAGCGATTTGGCTTTGTTGGCCGATCCTAGTGAAGACTCTGGGGGTGGCGGCGAGAGTTTTGCAGTGGCTGGATGACTGGAGTTTTTATTCTGATGAAGAGCGACCTCGTTCGCCCTCCCGTCCTTACGATGACGCAGTGATTTTTGATCCGGAGTCGGTCGGCTATGTTGCGAAGGTTCATGCCGGAGATTTTCGGAACGTGCGGCTCCGCCTCATTAGTATCTATGATTGGGATCTTGCCAAGGTAGACGCGACGGAGAGGGAATACCGGAGGTTTTTGCTGTTGTCTATCAAGCACAAAGCCATCGCGATCGTTCCCTGGGATCTTGACCTTGATCTCTTCTGGCAGGAGCACATTTTGGACACGCGGGCCTACGCGGAATTCTGTTCTCGTGTTCTTGGGTTCTTCCTGCACAGAGATCCTAGTTTGACCAGCGAATCTTCGGAATGGCCGGAGAAGATCGGCAATGCCAGGAATCTTTACCGGAAAGAGTTTGGATACGCGGTCTGGGCCGGAGATCTTCCGATCATTCCCAGCGATAATGCCGCCGGAGAGTTTTTCCAGACCGAAGAAGCCGAGAAAGTTATTGAGGAAATTCCGAAGCAGAAGGGAGGTTAGCAGAATGTTAGTTTTCTGCGTCGTTCTCGCGGTTACCGCGTTCATGCTGGCAGGAGCGGTGATTGGCTCCGGTTACGATCCGAAGGCGGCCGCCGAGAAAGATGAAAGATGGCTGCGTGGGCTTCACTCTCGCGTGAGCGCCAGTCAGAGTTGGTGGGACAATAGATAGATTTCAACTCCGACGTAACCCGTCGGAGTTTTTATTTACCAGTAACATTTCTCCGGCCACCCGTTATATTTAATGTGGTAAATATTTGTGTACACAAATAATTGCCATGATAGTCGCAATGAAAAAATAAAATAATGGCAAAGAAGAAAGTTTCAAAGAAGAAATCTCACCGTTAGTTAAATCCCCCCGCCACAACTTCGCAGATGTGGGCGGGGGGATTTTGTTACGCGTACCAGCCATATAGAAAATAAGTGGGATGGTATAATTTCAGTGATAAGGTTTATGAAAATCTCAGTTCATGCCAAACCCGGGGCCAGGGAAGAAAAAGTTGAGAAGATTTCCGATACCGAGTTTAATGTTTCGGTTAAGGAGCCGCCAATTGAAGGCCGGGCTAATCAGGCGATTATTAAGGCATTGGCCGAATATTTTCACGTCAGCTCTTCTCGGGTAAATATTGTTTTAGGCCGAACTCTCAGGAATAAAATCATTGAAATAAATTAGAGCTTGTTTTAAGGAAATCCAGGTGATATTATCACCTCAGTTCATTTTGGGGTTAGCACTGTGATTTCTAAATTAGAGGACCTTGACCCGACTACCAGGCAATATTGGACCGAGGAAGATTTTAAGGAATTGGAAGTAGCTAAGACTTTCGCGGAACTCCGTTTAGTAGCTCAGCGGGTGATCTTGCGGATGCCTAGACCGATTGTGCAAGTCTGCGGCCCGATTTCTACCGGTGGACTGGGTAACGTTCCGGACAATTTGCAGATTTTCCAATCTTACATAGAACGACTCCAGAAGCGCGGCATCCATGTTTTCAACCAGATGCCGTTTGAAGGTCCGATGGGCAGAATCAAGCTGGCGCAAACCGACCGCAGTGGTGAAAAAGGAATTTTGTACGATTTCTACCTGCCGCTCTTTAATTCCGGACTGATCAGCAAGCTTTATTTCATGCCGAACTGGTACGATTCTATTGGCGCGAGTTGGGAGCTCGCGCAAGCCGTACGCCTCCAGATTCCCTGGGAAATTCTCTGGGAGAAGCTGGATAGCTAGAACTTGAATAATGAATTATGAATAATGGTAAAAAAATCCCCCGCATTAGCGAGGGATTTTTCTTTGGCGCGTTAGCAACACTTGCCACCAGCGCAGGAACCACCGGAGCAGCATTTGCACATTCCCTTAGTCAACCGGGAGAGTCCGGCCGCGAGAACGATTATTGGCCACCCCACCTCCACTACGCGTGATCCGACAACGTCAAAAGCGCCCAAAAGAAACAACGCTCCGAGGGCGATCATCCAGATCGCTTTCATGCTGTGGTGTGGGCATTTGCAGCACCCACCGCCTACTTCCATATTTTGTCCGTCCATAGTTTTAAAATTAGATATTTTTTTAGAAATTCGACCTTATGTTGGAATTATAGCAAATTCACGCACGTCCCAGCGTTATTTTGCTTTAATGTAATAATTGTTATATTAGAGCGTCATATATGGCGAAACCCTTGAAAGACCTATTTATACAAGCTTACGATGATCATTCCGATGCTATTTTCCGGCATTGCTACTTTCGCGTATTTGAAAGAGAGCGCGCCAAAGAGCTGACGCAGGAGGTTTTTATCAAGACTTGGGAGTATTTGAGAAATGGCCAAGAGGTTAAAAATTTGAGGGCTTTCCTGTATCGGGTTGCCAATAATCTGGTCATTGATGAATCACGGAAGAAGAAAACCAATTCCCTGGATGCTATGCAAGAACTGGGATTTGACCCTAAGGACGACACTCACAACCGATTGCTGAATTTTGTAGAAGGAGGAGAAATGATCCGGTTGTTGAATCACTTAGAACCGAAGCACCGCGAGGCAATCTCCATGCGCTATTTGGATGATATGGATATCCAAGAGATAGCCGCGGCGCTGGGGGAGACGGAGAATAATGTTTCCGTGCGTCTACACAGGGGATTGGAAAAGATCAGAAAAATTTATAACGAAAATGTCCAAATTTAACGAAATAATTAAAAAAGCGAAAGCAGTCCGGATGAAGCCGGAGGAAAAATCGGAAATCCGGGCGCGGCTTTACGCTGTCGCGAGAGGGGGTGAGGTTCAAAGTGAAAAGTTTAAAGTGAAAAGTTGGGGGTTCAGCTTTTTAAAACCAATGCCAATTTTTGCTTCGCTGATGATCGCTTTGCTGGCGGGCGGGGGAGTTTCCTTCGCGTCGGAGAATTCTTTACCGGGAGATTTATTGTATCCGATTAAGGTGAATGTTAATGAGGAAGTCCGGGCGCGTCTGGCTGTTTCTACTGAAGCGAAAGCTTCTTGGGATACCGAGCTGGCCGATCGTCGGCTTATTGAGGTGGAGCAGTTATCGGATCGGGGTAAATTAACTGAGGAGCGGCAGTCAGCTATTGTCCAAAAGTTTGAAGAGCACGCGGATCACGCTCAGGAGCGATTAGTAAAATTGAGTTTGAAGTCAGACACTAAAGCGGCCGCAAAAATAAGCGCGAAGATTGAGAGTGTTATTAAAAAGCACGGAAAAATTTTGGCTAAAATCGGCAATGCTAAGTCCGAAATGGCCCCGGTTACTTTAGCCGCGAAAGCCGATGCGGCGGTTGAAGTACATAATGAGAAGCGTTCTGACCAGGAATCCAAAATTGAGTCGGTGGCCGAGAAGGGAAAGAAGGCGGCAGTGAATAAGATTGCCGAAGTCCGGAAATTTATTTCCGTGTTGGCCGTTGAGATACAAGCAAAGGCGGAAGCGCGCTTTCAGCTAGCTGATCAGGCGGTGGTGGAGGCGGATGCTAAGATTGCCGCGCAGTTGCCCGGTGAAGCATTCATCTTGTATCGCAAAGCGCATCGCTTAGCTCAGGAGGCAAAAGATTATGCTAAAGAGCTTCGCGAGGAATCAGAAGAGCGAGCTGAATCGGAAGTTTCAGAGGAAGAATCTAAGGAGGTAGAAGTTAAGTCTCGGGCCCCTGTTTTGCCAAAAGTTGAGATTAAAGAAGCTTTAAAAGAAAAAATCCGCATCGGGTTATAGATGCGGATCTTGGCCTGGTTTTGGCAGAGTCATCCGGGATTTGCAATGCGGACAGAAGAAAGTTCTGCCGTCGCCATGGTAATCAATACCGAAGCAGGCGCTGCAGCATATCTTTTTGCAATCAACGCATTTCCAAATCAGTCCGTCTTGAGGAACTGCAATAACATCTTCTAAATTTGGCGTAATAAAACAGCGGACTTTTGCGACTCCGCAGTTGGGACACATGGGTGGGTTTCCTAGCGCCGATGCCATACCGACTCTTCCTTCCCTGTAAAGTTCTGAGGAGATTATAACATAATCCACTTTTTGATATAATAGTTCTATATGACTAGGCACATTCTGATTGCTTTAACCGTCATAGGCATTGCCTGTGGCGTTGGTTCTGCCTTGGCGCACGACGAGGGGCTGCAACTACCCTCCGCGGGTCTTACGCCGTCAAACTTTTTTTACTTCTTAGATCGTTGGGGGGAAGCAATCAAAAACTTGTTCACCATAGGCGTGGAGAATAAAGCGAAATTACAATTGGAGTTTGCCGCCGAACGGGTTTCGGAGATTTCTCTGGAAACGCAAATTTTAGGCGACGGTTCGCCCGGAGTAATGATTGCCAAAGAGAGGTTGGTTGATCACTTGAAAGAAGGCAAGGAAATTCTGTTGGAGGCGGAAGATAACGGCCAAGATGTGGTGGAGGCGCGCTCGGAGTTTTTTGCAGGGATAGATGAGCTCTATGAAGACGCCGATTGGTTAGATGATTTTACAGAAGAATCCGGCGATGATAACTTGGGAAACACCTTGGGTATCCCGGACGAAGGCGAGATTGATGAAGATAGCATCCGAGAACTGGAACGTTTGGAATTTGAAATAAAAAAGTTAGACGCGGAGCCGTCGGTTGTTAAGCCATCGGCTCCTTAAGTGTGATAGGTTTAAATTACGCAGATTAAATAAAAATACCTTCCCGAAGAGGGAAGGTATGGGCTCGGAATAGGATCGGTGGGATTCGAACCCACATGGTGGAGTTTAGAAAACTCCTGCCCGTCCAGTTGAGCTACGATCCTAATATCATGGGTTGAGAGGGACTCGAACCCTCAGCAGCCGGCTTAAAAGGCCGGAACTCTACCATTGAGTTACCAACCCGAAGTAAGAAGGCGAGGCGCAGCGGGGTTTCATCCCGCATCCCGGGGCTAATGGCCCGGATCCTCTACTTGAACGATGCGCCTCACTGGTGAGGATTATAGCATCAAAAATTTCAAAAGTCAATGATACGGAAGAGAATAATTTTACTGGGATTGTTGCTTGGCGGGGCGGTTGTTTTTGGTATAGCCAATTTCCGGCCGGAGATTCCGGATCTTAGCCCGACCCAAACTCTCCGTCTTTCCATTCCGTCCGGCGTAACTTTTGTGGATGTGATGCGTTATTTCGGGGTCGCTACTTCCACAGCGCAGGAAATCCTTAATTCCTCCAAAGAGAAATATAATTTGACGAAAATTGTCAGCGGGAGAGAGCTCGCTTTAACCTTTGATACTTTTTCCGGTTCTTTAGAAAAGATAGTTTATAAAATAGATATTGATAATCGATTGGTGGTGGACAGCTCGGAAGAAGAGAGTCTCTGGATGGCTAAGGTTGAGCCGATTCCTTATGAAATCCGGGAGCGGGCCGCGGGCGGAGTGATCTCCAAGTCCCTTTACCAAACTATCGTCAATCAGGATCTGGATGAACGTTTGGCGCTGACTTTGGCGGAGGCGTTTGCCTGGCAGATTGATTTCGCCGCTGACATTCAGGAGGATGACAGTTTCAAAGTGGTTTATGAAGAGCGTTATCTGGATGGAGTTTACGCGATGCCCGGCAAAATTTTGGCGGCTAGCTTTATGAATGCCGGGGAATCTTTTCAAGGATTTTATTTTGAGGGCAGTGAAAAAACCCGGGCCGGACACTACGACGCCGACGGCGGGGCTTTGCAAAAGGAATTTTTGAAATCCCCATTACAATATAAATACATCAGCTCCGGTTATTCGTTGGCTCGTTATAATCCGATCACGAAAAAAACTTCCCCACACCGTGGTATTGATTACGCGGCTCCTGCCGGGACGCCGGCAGTGTCGGTAGGGGACGGGACGGTGATTCAGGCGGGTTGGAACGGCTACTATGGCATTTCCGTCACCGTGCGGCACAACGACACCTATAAGACCGTTTATGGGCATTTTTCCCGTTTAGCTAAGGGCATCAAGGTGGGCGCGAAAGTTCAGCAGGGCCAGGTTG
>JBBTRE010000091.1:0-3048 GCA_038065375.1 Patescibacteria group bacterium
TACTGTATCCGGAGTTAACGGCTGGGTCGGATTTGGAACCGCTACTCCTTGGGGTAGTGTCTCCATCGAGATTCAAGACTTTTCAGGTGCAGAATCTATTCCATCGTTTGTAGTCGCCGACCTCGGCACCTCCACTCCTGCCTTGGCAATATATTCCAGCGGTATTACGACGATTGATCAATTGCAGACAGGCGCCATGAGTTTTGATACCAACGCCGGAGCAGTTTCTTGGATTGATATGCCGGTTACTTCGGATGCCGTCCAGGGAACAGTTGAAAGTTACACCGCTCAGATTGATATCAACAATATCTTCACTATTTACGCGGAAAGCGATGGCAAAGGTGGCGTTCAAAACACCCGCGTCGGCGTCGGCACCACAACCCCAGGAGGTGGATTGTCGGTCAGCTACGCTTCTATCACCCCCGCCTTCTTGGTTAACCAGACGGCTGATGGTGATATTCTAACTCTTCAATCCCGAGGTGAAACTCCTTTTGCAGTTAAGCAAGGCGGTAAGGTGGCAATCGGTCTCTCTACCACCACTCCCGGTGTTGGTTTAGCCGTTGCAACCACCTCGGTCTTCACTCGCGATACATACGTCTACGGTCAGTTAACCACCGGTAATATTGTCTCCACCACTACCATCGGAATCAGCACCAGCACTCCGGGATACACCCTGGGAGTTGGAGGATTTGGTGTGGTTAAGGGAAATTTCAATATTGAAGCTACTTCCACCGCCACCTCCTTCAACGCCACCGGAACTATTTCCGTCGGTTCTTCTTCCCCAGATTCGGCTTTGGCTATCGTGGGTTTGTCGGTGTTTGGAGGGGATGTGACGATTACGGGGAATGTGGACATTCAGGGAACCTGTACCGGTTGCGGTAGTGGTTCTATCGGCGGTTCGGGCACTGCCAGCAAAATTGTGAAATTCACTGATACATCCACTATTGGAGATTCAATTCTGACTGATGACAGTAGTAACATCGGATTTTCCAGCGGCACCCCCTATGCCAAACTCGCCGTCCAGGGCTCGGCTATTATTGACGGAGGTCTGACTGTTTCCACAATTCTCGCTACCTCCACAACCGGCACCTCTACCTTTGCCGGAGACGCGGTATTCCGCGGAGTTATTACTTCTGATTATTCCAACCAAACAACGAGTGGAGTCTTTGGATTAACTCTCCGATCATCCGGAACAGGATTAGGAGCCACTTCCACCGGCAGTATCTATTTCCAAGATTCTTCCGGAAAGAATCGGGGCCGGTTCCAAACCCAGGTGATGGACAATGGGGATGGGGCGGATGGGGCGTTGACGTTGGGATCCGTTGAGAGTTGCGGTAGTGAGGATTTAGACGACGGCTCCAGCGCCACCGGACCGACTTGCGCTTCTGTGGAGGTCGGGCAATCTACCGGTGAGGAAATTCCCACTTTCGTCGCGGCCGGACAGAATCTCGCGAATGTGGCGACGAGTGCTACCGGTTGGCTTCTACCCGGCGATGAAATTCTGATTATTCAGATGGAATCAGCTGCAACTAATACGCCTAATGCTTCAACAACTCCCGAAGGAACAATTGGATTTTATGAATTCAAAGTAGTTGATGAAATAACTACTACCGGCCAAATTACCGTAACCACTAATTTTGAGCATACTTACTATGATGATGATTTACGTAATAACGCACAGGTAGTCAGAGTTCCAAATTGGTCTGCTTTAACTGTCAGTGACGGTGGCCAGCTGACGATTGATCGGTACGCGACAAACACTTATAACGGTCTTACGGTTTCAGGCGACGCCGGTGGTCTTGGCGCCGGTGGAATCTTGGCTTTCCGTGTTAGTGGGGCCATGACTCTTAACGCGCAGTACGCAATTGATATTTCCGGTAAAGGATTTATTGGTGGAATTTTCGCAACTTCTACCGCGGCGGGTGGACGTGGGGGCACTAATGACAGCGAGCCGGGTTTTCCCGGTGGCTATGGGTATAAAGGTTTGGGCGCGGGCGCCGGCGGAGGCGGCAACGGGTCAAACGGTGGTGGCGGCGCCGGCGAAGGAGGAACATCGCTTCGTGGCGCCGGCGGCGGCGGTGGTGGAGGAGCCGGAGGCAATGGCGCCGGCGGCAGCTACGGAATAACTGCGCCACGCGGATCCAATGGCGCCCCAGGAGGCGCCGGTGGCAGTGGCGATATCGGAAGCGATCCTGGTGGTAGTGGCGCCGGCGGCTCAGGCGGTCAATCTGCCACAACTACGCCTTATTTGCCTCAAGATTTGAGCAGAATTTCCATTGGTTCCGGCGGTGGCGCCGGCGGTGGCGGTTCCGGCGGTGGCGGTGGAGGTAGCGCCGATACCGGAGGTGGGGGTGGGGGCGCGGGGGGTCTTGGAGGTAACGGCGGCGCCGGTGGAGGTTCGCTAATGATTTTTGCTAACACTATCGTAGTGGACAGCACGGCCGATAACGCGATAGCCGCGAACGGTTTTGTTGGCGGCGCCGGGCGCGTTGGGACTGACGGTACTGTCGCCACTGACGCCGCGGGCGCTGGTCAAGGACCTGGTGGTGGCGGTGGTGGAGGATCCGGTGGCGCGGGCGGCTCGGGATCCGGTGGCGCCGTATTTATCAAGGCCGGCACATTATCTTTTGCCGGCGGTATACCTTCCGAGACTTGGCTTACTGCTTCATCTTCCGGATCGTTAGCTTCTGCGGGTGGGACTGGTGGCGATGGTGATCGCGAAGCCGCTGATTCCGGTGGCGGCGGAGGTGGCGGAGGTGGATGTAATGGCGGAGAGGGCGGCCGCGGCGATGAAGGCGCTACTTCGTTCGCAGTAGATGGCGGCGACGGCGCCTCCATGTGTGATCCCGCTCCCGGAACCACCGGATTTATCCGGATAGATTATGATTCCGCCAGTTCCCCGCAACTTGGCCTTATTTCCCCAACTCCCGTCTTCACGGTTACTAACCAATATGGAGAACTTCACGCCGGATCAGTAAATACCGTAGCCGCTGACGTCGCCGAAAGATTCCCGGTCAAAGATACTTCCATAGAACCCGGAGATATCGT
>JBBTRE010000092.1:0-2489 GCA_038065375.1 Patescibacteria group bacterium
TGCCGCCTGCGGAGTTTTGGTCCGCAACGCGCTCCTGGCCGCTAAAGAGTTAGAAACCGAAGGCATCGGCTCCGTAGTATTAAATGTTCACACCATCAAGCCGATTGATGATAAAAAGATTGTTGAATTTTCAAAAAAATGCGGCGCGGTAGTTTCGGTAGAGGAGCATCAGGTGCATGGAGGATTGGGTAGCGCCGTCGCGGAAGTATTGGCTAAGGGAGCGCCGGCGCCGATGGAATTTATCGGAATGCAGAATACTTTTGGGGAATCCGGTCCGCCGTGGGATTTGGTGAAAAAATATGGGATGGATGTGAAAGATATTAAATCAGCGGCCAAAAAAGCCATCCGGAGGAAATAGTTTGTGAGTTTGTAAAGTTTGGGAAGCGAGTTAGAATGACACCAGTATATTAAAGGGTTAATCCTTGAGATTACTGGCGCTGTTTTTTATTTCGTTGGCGTTCTGCGGTTGTTCTAAAAAGTCGGTGACGGTAACCGTGACGACTAATGACCAGAAGGTTGAGGTAGTGGCGCCGGTAGCGCAGCGGGTTTGTATTGAAAAGATTGCTTGCTACACCGATACGAATTTTAATTCCGAGTTTTCTGATGAAGGATTTGTCGCTAAGATAAATTACGCGGTAAAATCCCTCTCTTCTTCAAAACTTCAAAAGGCCGGGTTTATTGTTGAAGAGGATGCCAGCGCGGGCACCTCAAACTGGTATTTGGATATCGCCTGCGCTTGCGCTCCTAACGGGCTCGGCTATAAATTAATCGTGCGGATCCGTGGCTATCCGCACACTTTTTCTAAGAATGAGGCGCCCCGTCTTTTTGAGGTCACGTTGGAAAAGGAAATGAATCAGCCAACCAAGGCGGCCGCCAAACAAGCGGCCAGTGAGATCGGCGATGAATTCCTGAAGTTTTTTGTTGAACAAACCAAACCCCGCTGACGCGGGGATTTTTTTATTTCTTGGATTCTCTATGTTAAAATAATGTTATGAAATTAAAATTGAATCACGACCGACCGAAGTACGATTTGGTCTGCATCGGCGACTGCACCATTGACGCGTTTATCAAACTTAAAGAGGCGTATGTTTATTGTGATATTCATAAAGAAAACTGCCAGCTCTGCATGCCGTTCGCGACCATGATTCCTTCTGAATCATTGGAAGTTAGTGCCGCGGTAGGAAATTCTTCCAATGTGGCGGTTGGTGCGGCAAGGATGGGATTTAAAACAGCGATCATTACCGCGGTTGGCGGAGACCGCCATGGCATAGATATCCTTGATGTATATCGCAAGGAGGGCGTGAGCACCGAGTTTGTGAAAGTAAACAAAACCAAACCGACGAATTATCATTTCGTGTTGAATTATAAAGCCGAGCGGACAATTTTGATAAAACACAATGAGTACGAATATTTTGATCCAAAAGCCATTGATAAATCCACCAAGTGGATTTATTTTTCCTCCATGGCCGAAAATACGCTTCCCTTTCATGATAGGATCGCGCGATATTTGAAAAAACACCCGGAGATAAAACTGGGCTTCAACCCTGGTACTTTCCAGCTTCGTTATGGCATAAACCGGATGAAAGATATCTATCGCCGCACTCATGTGTTGTTTGTGAATCGTGAAGAAGCCGCTTTTGTACTTGGCAAGAAGAAGTTGGACGTCGGCCCGCTTTTTGACGGTTTGCACAAACTTGGCCCGAAGATTGTAGTAATTACCGATGGCCCGAAGGGAGCTTATGCCTCTGACGGCATCAATCGCTACTTTATGCCAATCTATCCGGACCCACGGCCGCCGATTTCCAGGACCGGCGCTGGAGACGCGTTTTCCACCGGATTTCTTTGCGCGATTATGTACGGCCTGACTGTCTATGACGCTTTGCGTTGGGCGCCGATAGAATCAATGAATGTGGTGCAACATTTTGGGGCGCAGACCGGCCTTTTTAACAAAGCCCAGCTTCTCAAAGCATTGCGGGCGGCTCCTAAAAATTATCGGCCGAAACTTATTTAACGGGATGAGGACTTTGCGTGAGGTTTTAAAAGATGCTGATCAAAAAGGAGTAGCCATCGGCCATTTTAATATTTCCGAATTAGGGGCGCTGAAGGCGGTGGCGGAGGTAGCCAAAGAGCTGAAAGTGCCGGTTATTATTGGCACTTCCGAGGGTGAGCGGGAGTTTTTGGATTTGCACGACGCCGTCGCTTTAGTCAGAGATCTGCGGGAGAACCATCGGCAGGAAATTTATCTGAACGCGGATCATACAAAATCTTTTGAAAAAATTAAAGAAGCGGTGGATGCCGGGTATGACGCTGTTTTGTTTGATGGCGCCGCGCTCCCGATGGATGAAAATATCAGAGTCACCCAGGCCGTTGTTCAATATGTTAAAACCGTCAATCGGGAAATTCTGGTTGAAGGTGAGATCGGCAATATCGGTAGCGGTTCAACGATCCGGAAAGCTTTACCTCAAGGAGCGGCGATTAAACCGGCCGAT
>JBBTRE010000093.1:0-1664 GCA_038065375.1 Patescibacteria group bacterium
GTATTTGTCGTATGAATCTTTTCTTTCCAGCCAGCCACGGTACGCGTTCTTATATATTTTTGTAACGACGCTTGGGAAAATACCTTCTTGGATGAGGGCATCGGTCAGTTCTATCAAAAGACTGGATCGGAAAATAGTGCCGTCAATGTCAAAAACGGCCACCTTTCTTTTTCTCATAACAACAATGGTAGTAGTTTTTCTAGGGCTTGTTTACGATGACCGATTCGCGCCTCCTCATTCATAGTCATCTCGCCGAGAACTTTATTGATAGATGGAATCAGAAACATTGAACGAAAGGGGAATCCCGTGATAATTGTTTCAATTGGTTTTTCCGTGATTATTCCGCGCAATATTCCATCCGCCAGCACCGTTTCCTTTCCGGGAATTTTTAGCGCCATCACCACCTTGAATTGAGCGCCGCGTTTTTCCGGCGGGGTGCCCTTCATTTTTTCCATGATCATTTTTACTAATTCATCATCGGTAGCGCGATGCCCGGGCCAACGACGCGATTTAATACCCGGCTCTCCGTTCAGGCAGTCAATTTCTAAACCCGAATCTTCCGCGATAGTGGGATAATCTACAAATTTAGAGTAAAAATCCACCTTAAGTTTAGCGTTTTCTTCAAAGGTAGGAGCGTCTTCCGGGGCTTCTTCATTTATTCCGATATCTTGCAGGGTAACTACCTCAATCGGTAGCTCTTTTAGAATTTCTTTATATTCCAGAACTTTCCCCGGGTTTTGAGTGGCGACTAAAAGTTTTTTCATGTTTCTTAATTATACTTTAAACTTTTAAATATTTAAACAAAAAATGATTTTAGTTTGTCTATATTCGCCCTATCCGGGCCTTCGTCTTCTTGCCCGGGAACTTCCAGAAGCCAAACTTTATCGGCGATCCTTTTTTCACCTGTTAAATTTGTGAACCCTTTTTTACCGATATATCCCTGTCCGATATTCTCATGCCGGTCGCTTTTTGAATCAAATATAGTTTTTGAGTCATTGGCGTGGAGCGCTTTAATGGCGTTAATGCCGATGAGGCGGTCCCATTGGTCAAAAAAACTCTTTACCGATTCCTTACTGTTGTATTCAATCATTCCCGCCTCAAAAGCGTGGGCGGTGTCCAAACAAATCCCGGTTCGTTCTGGCGGTAATTCGCCCATCAACGTGGCCAATTCTTTTAGCGTGGAGCCGAGTTTACTGCCGCCTCCGGAGCTGTTTTCCAGCAATAATTTTGTCGGTCCCTTTACTAAACTAAGAACTTTTTTAATCCCGGAGATTAAGTTTTTCATCCCGATTTCAGAAGTCGTTCCGGTGTAAGAGCCAAGATGAAAGATTAATCCCTCGGCTTTTAACGATTGAGCGATCTGATAATGTTCTGCCAGATTTTTAATAGATTTTTCGCGATTTTCTTTCTTGAAGCTGGCCAAGTTGACTAGATACCCGGCGTGCAAAAAAACCGGCGGATCCCCAGATTCTTTCCTAGCCGTCAGGAAATTTTTAATTTCTTCCGGCGTGGGGAAGCGGGTCAGCCATTGTTGCGGAGACGATCCGAAGATTTGAATGGCTTTGGCGCCGATTTTTTCGGCGTTTTCTATTGCTTTGGAAATACCTCCGGCGGTAGAAACGTGAGCTCCAATGATTGGCATATTTAACTATTTAAACTTTTAA
>JBBTRE010000094.1:0-4606 GCA_038065375.1 Patescibacteria group bacterium
AGGAGGTGGCGGTGGAAGTGGCGGCGATATTCAAATTCCCTTTGATGTTAGCGAAACCTCCGACATCCAATTTGGTTCCCGGGGTGTTGGTGCCGATACCGACATCTCCATTGATTCCGGAGACAACAAAGAGTGAAGAAGAGGATCCGGTATCGCCGATGACGAAGATTGGTGTATTGGAACCGGCGATGCTGGTGGCTTCAATGGCGAATTGAGCGAAGGGAACAGTGGAAGCAAAACCCAGTTTTCCATAGCCGCCGGAGAGAGTAGAGGTGGCGGCCAAACCATTGCCGATGTTCAGGTCGGAGCCGGAGATGGAAAGATCTCCGCCGATTGATAAGAGCGAAGCGGCTTTGTCAAAAGTGAGGATGGAAAGACCGGCGGTCGTTCCGGCATCGTTGAATTGAATATCCAAATCATTGCCGGCCGGAGCGGCAACGCCGGTTGCATCCGTGCCGCACTTCAAGACACCGGCCGCGTCGGTGTTAATAGTATCGCAGCTGACTAATCCCTCGGCCACGATTTGAGTGGAAGAATGCAACAAAGTAGCCACCAGATGTCCCGGAGTATTGGTCGGAGTTTCGCCGATACCCACTCCTCCGCCGAAGTATGCTCCGCCGCCGACAACCAAGTTGCTGTTGATGGCCGGAGAAGAAGTGGCGATATATACCGTGGTAGTGGCGTTAATGGAACCAATTGTGGTGGTGCCTTCAATGTTGGCGTTGCCTTTAACAACGAGGAAACCGCCAACGCCTAACGTGGCTCCGGGAGTAGCGGTACCGATACCGGAGTTAACCACGGTAGAGGTGGAAACAAAGTTCGGAGCGGTGATCTGACCGTAGGCGTAGACGTCTTTTCCGAGGATGGTGGTGGTGGCGCCGACGGCGAAGCCAACTTGAGGAGTAGAGCTGGAGAGGATGCTGACACTGCCGACCGCGTTCACCACGAAGAGCGAGGTGGTAGCGGAATCCTGGATTTGGAAGAGATTGCCGGAGAAATCATGGATGGAGCCGGCGGCTCTTAGGGTCAGGACATTGGAGTTGGTGGAGGTGGCTTCAACCGTCAAAAGATTCGGAGCGTCTTCTAACTGGGTGGAGGTGCCAATAAGGATCAAATTGGCTTGTTGGATAATCTGGGAACCAACCAAGGAAGAGATCTGATCTCGGGAGCCGATATTCAAAGCTGAGGAGGTGGAGAAGATCGATTGGATGCCGAGATTGTTAACGGTGATTCCTCCGGCGAAAGTGGAAGTGGAGTTGTCGGTTTGAGCGAAGGTGTCACCCAGAAGAGTGGTGAAGTTTCCGGTAGAAGAAGAGGTGACGCCGATGGTGGTGTTGTTGATTGTTCCTCCGGAAATGGTGAGAGCGTCAACGACGGCGGAATCCTGGACTGATCCGGAAGGAAGCAGGACGGAACCGGAGACGATATTCAAACCGGAATTGGAGGTGATTCCTCCAATGGCTTTGACGTTGATACCTCCTTCAAAGGAGGTGGTGCCGGTATTGGAGACATAGAGATCGGCGGCGTTTAACTGGCCGGAGACAATCACGGGTCCCGAGAAGGTGGTGGAACCGGCGCCGGAATGATTAATCGTATTAACGGTCAACGTTCCTTGGACATCTTGGTTGCCGGTCACGTTCAGGTCCCCTCCCAGAACCGAGAGACCAACCACAGCGAAGGCGGAATCGGGAGAAGAAGAACCAACCGAGATAGTTCCGGTGGCGTTGAAGGAGGTGGCGGTAGAGGTGGCGGAGATATTCAAATTGCCTTTGATGTTAGCGAAGCCGCCGACATCCAATTTGGTTCCGGGGGTGTTGGTGCCGATACCGATATATCCGGTAACACCGGAAACCACGAAGAGCGAGGAAGAAGTTCCGGAATCGCCGATGACGAAGATCGGGGTGTTGGAACCGGCGCCATAGAGATCGGTGTTGTCGGCTTCAATAGCAATCTGAGCAAAAGGAGAGGTGGTGCCGAAACCCAGTTTTCCGTAACCGCCCGATAGCGTGGAGGTGGCGGCCAGGCCGTTGCCGATGTTCAGGTCGGAGCCGGTAACGAAAACGTCCAAGAAATTCCAGTTGGCCAAAATATTCTCGGCCACGGAACGGCGGGTAATACCGGAGTTGGTGTAGTCTATGGCGATATCTCCTTCAGCTCCACCTGGGGCAGTGACAATGAAATCGGCTCCGAGGAAATCAATGACGGTAGCAGAGGTTACGACGTCGGAATCATTTTCCTGGATAGTGGAAATGCCGCCGCCAGCGCCAGTATTATCCGATCCGCATTTCAAAACACCACTTGCATCGGTATCAATGGTGTCGCAAGAAACCAGATTCTTGGCCACGATCTGAGTGTCGGAATGTAAAATATTGGCCCGGATAGCGCCATCTGTAGTTGTGGCGGAGACCCCAACGCTCAAGCCACCCCGGAAATATCCATTACCCGCGACCGAAAGTAGAGCAAATGGAGTAGAGGTTCCAATGCCAACATTGCCGGCTTCCCTAGCTAGATTGATTCCCCCTTTGAAAGTTGAAGTGGCAGTTGTAGAGGTTGCGGTGAAGTAGGAGGCGGTTAAGAAATTACCGAAGATTGCCCCACCCTCTACACCTAAACCATAAAGGCCGAGGGTGCTGCTCAGAGAAGAAGTGCCAACACCAACGCGGAAACCGGAATCAACAATAAATTTATTAACTCCATCATTACCTTCCTGGATTTGGAGAAGATCAGCGGTCTGACCGGGAGCGGCACGGACGGCTAACGGGATGGAGCCGGTGGTGGTGGCTTCAAAAGAGGCTTGGGTCGCTCCTGTAAATTGCGTCGTAGTTCCGAAAGAAGATGGAGTAGAAGTGCTGGAAACGCCGGCGGATAGTTTTGCGAAAGCAGAAGCGGAAATCAGAGGTCTTGGGGTTAGCGTTTCAAAACCGGAACCGGATGCAGTAGAAGCTTCAATCTGGAGATAATAATATTCGTTGTCACTAAAATCTAGATCCAAAAGATGCGGAAAACCATTTTCCGTATCTCCAATATTCACATTGAAAACTCCCTGGCGAACTGTTGCCGCAACTGAACTTGGAGAGCTTGCTGGCCAGAGCTGGTTACCGGATCCTGCCGTTGCGTTATCCCAGATAGAAAATTTGAAATAATAGGTGGTACCCGAACCACCAAGTAAATCACCACTGGAGTTCGTTAATCTGCCCTGATAACCAAGGATCGCCGGAGGACCAAAAGAGGCGCGAGCTTGAGGCAAAGGCGTAATCGCCAAAATCACGCTTAAAATCAATAAGCTAGAAACTAATTTTTTAAGCTGAAAAAATACTTTTGACAAGCTCATTTCATTTCTCCTATTCCCTTGTATTCATTCTACCAATCCAAGCATGCTAAAACTGTGTATAACTACATTAATAGTCACCAGATCAACGGCAATCTAAAATGCCAAAAAACCCGCCTAAATGAGCTTAGGGCGGGTTTTTCGTAATAAGAGGAGTTTTTAAGGTCTTTCAAGTAGTCTTTCTACGTCCTTGACTTCCTTTTCAATTAATTTACCAATTGCATCCAGATCTTGTAGCAACTTTTTTTCTTTCTCCGCATCCTCGTGAGTTAATATCGCGGCTACTTTCCGCTGATGTAGAACTGCAAGCTCTGTCTGTAAATCTTTGTGTAGCAAGAGGAATCCCCGCTTGATTGCCTCATCAACTCTTTGAACTTCAGACATTAATCGGCGCGACTTCCGACGGGCGTGATGTCCGTGATACAAAATAAATGACAGCAGGCCAACCGTAGACAGTAAGAAAATGACTACGAAAATCAGATATAGAGCTTCCAAACTAATCCGGGAAACACCGAACTGTAAAGCAGTTTGGGAAACTCCAATTTCAAATTGCGGACTGGGCGCGCTGGCCTGATTACCCAACTTACCCTGTACCCAGACTAAATAGCGCCCCGGGGATAAGAAATTCGGATAGGAATAAAACCAATCTCCTTTGCTGTCCGCCTCCACGGTCTGGCTGAAAGTTTGGCCGTCATGAAGACTTTGCAGATAAATAATTATGGAGCTGTTAACCGCCGGCGCTTTTCCACCGATGTAAAATATTTCTTCATCGGTAATGTCTTCCGCGACCGTTGTGACAATCGGAGATGGCAATAACGAAGATTGCGCCCGGACTTGATTGTAGGAAACCAATGATGCCACCATCAATAAAATAATCGCCAGATGCTTGAAATACTCTGAACGCTTTTCTTTTAATTGTTTCAGTCTCGCGATAATCTCCGGATCCTTAATATCACCCAATAAATGCCGGAGGTGCGCTTCCCGGTGCCAGATCAGCATGCTTCGCGCGAAATAAGCCAAAAGAAGAACCAATAAAATTCCTAGGATTACGGTGATCCATCTCGGCAAGAATTGAAATCCCAAAATAGTCAAAATCTGGGTAGAGATGGTCAGACGCTGGTTGGTCTCCCGGAAGTTACCGGCTTTATCATAGGCGCGGATAATCACGTCATACTTACCCAAAGATAATTCCGGTATATATGGGCTAGAGGCCTCAATAAAAAATGGTTGTCCTTTGATGGTCTCGGACAAAACCTGCCGTGGCACAAGTTTAAGTTC
>JBBTRE010000095.1:0-2196 GCA_038065375.1 Patescibacteria group bacterium
CATTATGGAGATCTTGGCCTTTCCGACTGGCCGGAGATTAATCCAAAGACCGCGCGTGATTGGGCTTACCTGGTTTTGAAGAAGCAGCAAAAGCCGTTGCACTTCAATGACATCGCCGCGTTGGTAACTAAGATGCGGAATAAATCAGCGCATGCTCCGACTGTTCACAATGAATTAATCAAAGACGAGAACTTCGTCTTGGTGGGCAAAGGCACTTATACTTTGAAAGAATTCGGCGTTACTCCGGGAACTGCCCGCGAGATCATCGCTCACTACCTGAAAAAGAATGGCCCGTTGGCGGCCAAGGATGTCGTGAAGATGGTTTTGAAGGAACGGTTGTTTAAAGAGAATACGATTTTAATCAACTTGCAGAATCGCCGGAACTTCAAACGGATGGATGACGGTCGGTACTCGGTCTTAGCTTAACGAATCCCCCCGAATAGGGGGGTTCGTGTAAACGTTAGCCCTTATAAATGGAATGGTACAAAGTACCAGACGTTAACTCTAAAATGGAATGGTACCTGTACCAGACCTATAGAAATTAAGTGGGATGGTATAATTAGTTTGTGGCTGAATTTTTCACAGGAATTTTAAATAGCATTTTTTCAGTTATCGCCGCTACCTGGTGGGTCGCTTTACCGGTAGGGCTATTTTGGGTTTTTTGGCGTCTTTGGGTCTATCATGTTTTCGTCTCTTATTTAAAAACGCTGAACTGGATTGTCTTGGAGGTTAAGGTGCCGGCCAATATTGAGAAGACTCCGAAATCAATGGAGCAGGTTTTTGCCGCGGTTTATGGAATTTACTCCTTCGGTTTCCGCCTGTTTCAAATTTATCTGGAGGGTCACCTGCGTGAAGATTGGATCTCTTTTGAACTGGTTGGTTTTGCCGGCGGTGTCCATTTCTATATCCGAACACCCGCGATGTACAAGGGCATTCTTGAATCTTCTATATACGCCCAATATCCGGACGCTGAAGTCCATCAAGTTCCTGATTATATGGATCTTTACCCGCGCACCTTACCGAATGAAACCTATGACATTTGGGGGACGGATTATCATCTGATTCGCAACAATGCCTATCCCATTAAGACTTATGAAGAGTTTGAAGAGAACATTGATGAACGCCGTCTTGATCCGATCGCGGCGATCACCGAAGTAATGTCTAAATTGAAGAATGACGAGATGATCGCCATTCAGATTTTCGTCAGCCCGACCGGACCGGATGACGGTTATGATTGGAAAAAAGAAGCTGAAGCCGTGCGTGATAAATTAGCGGGTCGGAAAAAGGCCACGCCGCCCAGTTTCACAATGGCTATTTGGGAGTTTTTTTCTCATTTTCTCAAAGCGCCCCACACTTATCCGGAATGGGCCGAAAAGGAAGAGTCAAAAGATGATCCCGGCAAGCTCTTAAATTTAACGGGAGGAGAGCGGGATGTGATGGAGGCGATTGAAAAAAAGATCGGCAAGCTGGGATTTGAAACTAATATCCGTTTCGTTTTTATTGACCGGCGCGATAGCTTCACCCGTTCTCATATCGGCGCGGTGATGGCGACATTCCATCAGTTCACTTCGCAGCACTTAAATGGTTTTCGTCCAAATGTGGACACCTTTACCATCATCCGGGGCAACGTAAAAGCTTTCAAAAATACTCGGATGTGGTATCGGAAGCGTCGGATGTGGGAATGCTTTAAGCGGTTGTATTGGCCAAAAAGAACTTCCATTTTGAACACGGAAGAATTGGCTACCTTGTATCATTTCCCGAGCATTGTTGTGGAAGCCCCGATGTTGCGACGATTAGGCGCGAAAAAAGGCGAACCTCCGGTCGGTCTCCCTACGGAATGAATCCCGAATCTACGTTTAAACGTTTAAACTTTAAACACTAAAATATCCTCCATGGCAAAAGACATTAACATATTCGGGCAAGTCAATTTCCGTGGTTCTACCACGAGATTTGGCATTAAGCAGGACGACCGGCGTCGGCATATGTATTTGATCGGCAAGACCGGTATGGGCAAGACGACCACGCTGGAAAATATGGTTATCTCCGATATGGTCAACGGTCATGGCGTCGGCGTGATGGATCCACACGGAGACTTTGCCGAAAAAATGTTGGATTTCGTGCCGAAAGACCGCATTAATGATGTGGTTTACTTTGATCCGGCCGACATTAATTTTCCGATCGCCTTCAATCCGTTGG
>JBBTRE010000096.1:0-14147 GCA_038065375.1 Patescibacteria group bacterium
TTCTCCCGTGAGCGCGGCGATAAGCTGGAGCCGGGTATTATTAAACGAATTCAGGTTGAGATCGCGCAGTTGCGTAAAGTGCGCGCCGGCGACAAGTTGGCCGGCCGTCATGGAAACAAGGGCGTTATTTCTCAGGTCCGCCCCGTGGAAGACATGCCTTACTTGGAAGACGGCACTCCGGTGGACGTGGTTTTGAATCCTCTGGGTGTCGCTTCCCGTATGAACCTCGGCCAGATTTTGGAGGTGCACTTGGGTTGGGCGGCGAAAAAGTTGGGCTATCGCGCCATTACCCCGGTTCTCTCCGGCGCGACGGAGGCGCAAATTATAGGGGAATTGAAGGCCGCCGGAATTCCGGAGACCGGAAAAGTAATTTTGCATGATGGCCGCACCGGCAAGCCCTTTGCCCAACCGGTTACCGTCGGAGTTATGTATATTTTGAAACTGAACCATTTAGTGGAAGACAAGATCCACATGCGTTCCACCGGTCCATACTCTTTGATTACTCAACAGCCGTTGGGAGGTAAGGCGCAATTCGGCGGTCAGCGCTTCGGTGAAATGGAAGTCTGGGCTTTGGAGGGCTATGGCGCCGCGCATACTCTGCAGGAAATGTTAACCGTGAAATCTGACGACGTGGTGGGCCGTTCCGCGGTTTACGAATCCATCATCCGCGGCGGAGAAATTAAAGCTCCAAACATTCCGGCCTCTTTCAACGTGTTGGTTAGTGAGTTGAAAGCGCTGGGACTGAATGTGGAATTGCTTGGTGGTGATGAAGAAAAGGCCGCGAAAAGACCCCGGGCAACCGAGGAACAAAACCAATAAAACCCATGAATTTCTCTTCAATCAAATTAAGACTGGCCTCCCCCGAAGACATCATGAAGTGGTCTTTCGGCGAAGTAACCAAGCCGGAAACGATTAACTACCGCACTCAACGCCCGGAAAAAGACGGCTTGTTCTCCGAGCGGATTTTCGGTCCGACTAAGGATTGGGAGTGTTATTGCGGTAAATACCGCAGGATTCGGTATAAGAATGTAGTTTGCGATAAGTGCGGCGTGGAAGTTACTCGGGCAATTGTCCGTCGTGATCGGATGGCCCACATCACGTTGGCCGCTCCGGTAGCGCATATTTGGTTTTTCAAAAACGTCCCATCCAAGATCGGCGTGCTTTTGGACGTGCCAATTATGAAGCTGGAGAAAGTAATTTATTACGCTTCCTATATCATCACTTCGGTTAATGACGCGACCAAAAAGCGTATTTTGGAAGAATTGGAAAAAGAATTTAACGCCCGAAAAAAGACCGCCCGAAAGGAAGGTGTGAAAACCGATGAATTGCGTTCCGGTCTGTCGGCCGCTAAGAAAGAAGTGAACTCTCTGAAAGTCGGAAAAATTCTGACTGACAATGAGTATTTCAATTTAGCCAAGCGTTTCGCGGATATTTTTGAAGCCAGCACCGGCGCCGAGGCGTTGTATAAAATTCTGTCTAAGTTGGATCTGAAGAAACTGGTGGATCAGATGGGTAAGGAAGCGGAATTAGTGAAAGACCCGGTCAAAGAGCGGCTGGTTTTGCGCCGCCTGAAATTAGCGACCTCTCTGTATAAAAATAAAATTGACCCGGCTTCCATGATTCTCACGGTTTTGCCGGTCCTGCCTCCGGATCTTCGCCCGATGGTTGCTCTGGACGGCGGCCGCTACGCGACTTCTGATTTGAACGATTTGTACCGCCGGGTAATCAACCGCAATAATCGTTTGAAGAAACTGCTGGAATTAAAAGCTCCGGACGTGATTGTGGTTAATGAAAAGCGAATGTTGCAGGAATCAGTAGACGCTTTGATTGATAACTCTTCTCGTTTCGGCGTTCAACAGCTTTCCAGTCAGCGACGCCCGTTGCGTTCCTTGGCGGATATGTTGAAAGGAAAACAGGGACGTTTCCGTCAGAACTTGCTGGGTAAGCGCGTTGATTACTCCGGCCGTTCGGTAATCGTGGTTGGTCCGGATTTGAAGATTGATCAGTGCGGTCTGCCTAAGAAAATGGCTTTGGAATTGTTCAAGCCGTTCGTGATCAATAAAATCATTGAGCGCGGTTTGGCCTACAATATCCGCAACGCCAATCGTTTGATGGAGCAGGCGCCTTCGGAAATTTGGGCGATTTTGGAAGAAGTGATTGCCGGCCGCAAAGTTTTCCTGAACCGCGCTCCGACTTTGCACCGCTTGGGCGTTCAGGCCTTCCAGCCGTCCTTGACTGAAGATTTAGCGATCCGCATTCCTCCGCTGGTGTGCGCCGCTTTCAATGCCGACTTTGATGGCGACCAGATGGCCGTTCACTTGCCTTTGAGCCAGATGGCTCAAAAAGAGGCGACCGAGATTATGCTTTCCAGCGTCAACTTGCTGAAGCCGGCTACCGGCGACCCGGTCGCGGTTCCGACTCAAGACATCGTCTTGGGTTGCTATTACTTGACCGCTTTGAAGGAGGGCGCTTTGGGCGAAGGAAAAGTTTATTCCAGCAAGGAAGAAGCTTTGCTTGCCTACAACTATGATATTTTGGCCCTGAATGCTCCGATTAAAATCGGCTCTGCCGAATCCGAGACGGTCTCTGCCGGCCGGATTATTTTCAACGAGATTCTTCCTCCGGATTTCGGTTTTGTTAATAAGACTTTAAACAAAAAAGAGATCTCCAAGATTATCGCGCAATCAATCCATCGTTTTGGTTTTGAGAAGACCGCTGATGTTTTGGATAGCATTAAGCGTCTTGGTTTTGAGTACGCCACCATCTCGGGTATCAGTTGGGGAATGGCCGATTTAATCACTCCTAAGGAGAAGCCGGAATTAATGAAGAAAGCAGAGGCCGCCGTGGCGGAAGTCCGCGATCAATATCAGCAAGGATTGCTGACCGATTCCGAGCGCCGCGCCCGGGTTATCTCGGTTTGGGAAAAAACCAAAGGAGAAATCGCTAAACTGGTTCCGGCAACTTTGAATTCCAACAGCTCCGTTTATCAGATTATTGATTCCGGAGCCCGTGGTACTTGGGCTCAGCCGGTACAGATGGCCGGTATGAAGGGTTTGGTGCAAAACCCGAAAGGCGAACCGATTGAGCTGCCGATCCGTTCTTCCTATAAGGAAGGATTGGGCGTGCTGGAATATTTCATTTCCACTCACGGCGCCCGTAAAGGTTCTACTGATACTGCTTTGAAGACCGCTTCCGCCGGTTACTTAACCCGGCGTTTGGTAGACGTTTCTCAGGATCTGGTTACTAAAGAACAGGATTGTAAGACTAAAGAAGGCATCACCGTCAACCGGGCTGATGGCGCGGAATTCGGAAATAATTTCGGTAATCGTTTGTTCTCCCGCACTACCCTAGAAGACATTAAAGTTGACGGCAAGACCGTGGTCAAAGCCGGGGAGACGATGGACCGCGCGACCGCGGACCTGATCAGTCAGTCTAAAGTAGAAAAAATTAAGATTCGCTCGCCGATTACCTGCAAGACCCTGTATGGTGTTTGCGCCACTTGCTATGGATATGATCTGGGAAGTAATAAACCGATTAAATTAGGCGAAGCGGTTGGTGTGGTGGCCGCTCAGTCCATCGGCGAACCTGGCACTCAGCTGACGATGAGAACTTTCCACATCGGTGGTGTGGCCGGTTCGGATATCACGCACGGTTTACCTCGTGTTGAAGAGGTCTTTGAAGCCCGTCCGCCGAAAGGACGCGCTTTTCTGGCTGAAGAGGATGGTATCGTGGACAGCATTGAAGATCGTGGTCTCTCCAAAGTTATTAAAGTTAATGTTAAGAACGAGGTCAAAGAATATGTTGTTTCCCGCACCGTTGATGTCTACGCGAAACCCGGTGACGCGGTGAAGAAGGGCGATCAGCTTTGTGAGGGCAACCTGGACCTGAAGGAAATCTTCAGCTTGCGGGGAGCGGAAGCGGCCCAGAACTACATCATTAATGAAGTTCAGAGGATTTATCTCTCTGAAGGCGCCAGTATTAACAACAAGCATTTGGAGGTGATCGTCCGGCAGATGTTCTCTCGGGTGAAAGTTAAGGAATCCGGCGATACCGATTTTGTTCCTGGTGATATTTTGGAAAAGTCCAAATTCTTGGAAGTGAACCGAGCGATCAAGAAAGCCGGTAAGGCGCCGGCGAAAGCCGTTCAGCTTCTGATGGGTGTTACCAAAGTCGCGTTGTCTACCGAAAGCTTCTTGTCCGCCGCCTCTTTCCAAGAAACCGCCCGCGTTTTGATTGCGGCGGCCCTGGAAGGCAAATCTGATCTTCTACGTGGCTTGAAGGAGAACGTGATCATCGGCCGCTTAATCCCGGTTGGTACCGGCTTTAACGCTCAACTGAATCAGCAGGACGCCGAAGAAGAAGGGGAGACATCTTGAAAAGTAGTAAGTAGTAAGGCGGCCATACGGATTGGGATCCCCCCTACTTACTACTTGCTACCCGCTACTTATTTATGCTAATATCTACTAACTAGAAAAATGAACGACGAAATTAAAAAAGAATACGAGCTTGCTTATCTGTTGGCCGCTCCCGAAGCGGAGCAGGAAGTGCTGGCTTTGTTGAAGCAAAACGGCGCCGAGATCTCTCATCATAAAGCCGCCGTTTCTATCCCGTTGGCTTATCAGATTGCAAAGCACGCCACTGCTTATTTCGGCTTTGTCTATTTCATGGCGAATCCGTCCGCGTTGAAACCGGTTACCGACGCTCTGACATTGCAAAAAGGAGTCTTGCGCTCTTTGGTGATTACTCCGCCGGTGCGGGTTGCCGCTCCGACTGCTCCGGGTATGGGCCGCCCCACCACAGCGAGTAAACCGGAAAAGAAAACCACTCCGAGCATCAGCAACGAGGCCTTGGAAGAGAAGCTGGAGGAAATTCTAAAATAGTTGATAAGTTCCTAAGTTTATAGGTTGATAAGTTTTTAAGTAACTTATAAACTTATAGCGCAGCGAACTTATAAACTAATTAACCACCATGAACCTCAATAAAGCATTTATATTAGGTCGTCTGACCGCCGCTCCGGTATTACGAAGCACTCCCGGAGGCCAGCAGGTAGCCAGCTTTAGTTTAGCGACTAACCGCAATTGGACCGATAAAGCCGGTCAGAAAAAAGAGGAGGTAGAGTTCCATAATATTGTGGTTTGGGGCCGGTTGGCGGAAATCGCGGGAAAATTTTTGACTAAGGGCGGCCTCGCGTTAGTGGAGGGCAGGATCCAGACCCGTAGCTGGCAGGACAAGCAGGGGCAGACCCGGAAAACCACGGAAATCATCGCCGATCAGATTCAATTAGGTCCTCGTTCCGCGGGCGGCGGCGGATTCGCCAAGCCGCAGATGGAAGCGCCGGATATGCCCGACTCTTCCGGAGCGCCGGCGCCTGAACCGATCCCGACTATTCAGATTGACGAGGATATAAAAGCGGAAGATTTGCCGTTTTAGGCAATAGGTTTTAGGGAATAGGGATTAGACCATAAGCTCTTGCAATTTAGGAAATCCAATGCTAAAGTATTCTGTATTCACTAGTGGCTAATCACTAATCTCTAGTGCCTAATTTATATGTATCAGCAATGTATTTTGTGCTCGCAGAATATGGAGAACGTGGACTATAAAGATACCCTCTTTTTGAAGCGGTTTGTTTCCAGTCAGGCGAAAATTACCGATCCTCGTTATACCGGCACCTGCGCTCTGCATCAGCGCAAATTAGCCCAAGCAGTTAAGCGCGCCCGTTATATGGGGTTGCTTGCCTTCGTCCGCCGCTAGAATAGGCGTTAGGGAATAGGGAATAGGGATTAGCCAATAGAGTTTCGGCGTGTTAAATTTTTTATTAGATCTAACTAGTGCCTAATGCCTAGCTACTAATCCCTGTATGTCTTACGATTTAGTAATTTTTAATTTTTTCCATTCTTTTGCCGGTCAATCCGCGTCCATGGATTGGCTGATTGTTTTTTTCGGAAAATATCTGGCCTACATTTTAATTCTGGGAGCGTTAGTTCTATTGTGGCAGGAGAAAAGCTGGCGGCATCGGGTTTATAAATTCGCCCTCTTGGCGCTGGCAATACTGGTTTCACGGGGTATTATCGCGGAGGCAATTCAATTTTTCTTTTTCCGCGCCCGGCCTTTTGTTCAACTGGACCTGACTCCGATTTTTAACCACGGCAACGTGGCTTCTTTTCCATCCGGCCACGCTTCGTTGTTTTTCGCGCTCGCCTTCGCGATTTTCTTATTCAATAAGAAAGTAGGAAGTTTGTTTTTACTGGGAGCAGTTTTAATGGGTATAGCGCGGGTGGCGGCCGGAGTGCATTGGCCGTTGGATATTCTCGCCGGCGCTTTGGTTGGTGTTCTCAGCGCTTTAGTGGTAAATTGGGCGTTAGCAAAAGGCAGCTCCAAAGAATAGGAGTGGCCGTTTAAAAAAGGAGACCAATTGAAAAGTTTCTGGAAGACTTTCAAAGCCGGAATGCTTTGGTCAATCTTGATCGTGGTGATTGTTTCAGTGGTGATCTGGGTTTGCTCTATTTTGAACAATTTTGTCATCCCGTTCAGCGAGAATAAACTGGTTAACATTCCCGCGAATCTGGCCGTTTACCTTGCCTTTATTTGGCTGGTTGGCTGGCTGATTGCTAAACCGACTCCACGGCAATGGTTGATGAAGCTCTTTTCCAAGATCCCTCTGGTTTCAGTGGTCACCGATTTTTTCCTGAACAACGACTACATTGATAAGGTGACCAACGGGAATCTGCCGGAAGTCTGGTTTGAATATGGCGGTCAGTGGTCATTCGGGATGGAGATGAATAAGGTGATGTTGCCCCGGAATATGTTCGATGGAGAGATAATTCCATTTTTGTTGGTTATTGTCCCGACCCTTCCCTTACCGATGACCGGTGTTCCCATTTTTGTTCCGTTGGAAGAGGTGGTTTATACCGGTCGGAATTTCAAAGATACGCTGGTTGCTTCTGCCTCATTCGGTCTCAATTTCCCCCAGCCCGATGTAACTAAGTTTCGGAAGGGTGGCGCCCGGTAATTTCCGGGCATTTTTTTTATTTGACGTTTTTTCGCGGGTAGACTATAATGTATCCAACCTGTCAGGTGGTGAAACTCGACCATCACCCGGCAAATACTAAGTCGAGTTTCTACTATCCTGATATGCGTCAATGCGCGGTATGTCAAAAAGGATCACTGATGGCGGGCACCCGCGTGCTTTTGCGTGGTCATTACAACCCGACCAACTGGACCCGCAAATATCCGAACTTGCAAAGAACCCGCCTTCCTTCCGGAGTAAGGGCTTTGGTGTGTACTCAATGCTTGAAGCAGGTTCATAAAAAGACCCCTAACGCTTCAGCGCCAAAATCTCCGGAACCGGCAGCCACTAAATAAAAACTCCCCGCAACGCGAGGGAGTTTTTATTTTTGTCGGGGCGCCGGGAATCGAACCCGGCCTATACGCACCCCATGCGTACGTACTGCCGATATACTACGCCCCGAAATCGTTTTGATTATAACCACGATGTGGGTTTACGTCCAGCGCTTTCATTATGAGATTCATTCTGGCATCATAAGTCCTAGTTGTTTGAGGAAGAAAAAATTGGAAGCGGTTACTTTACGACAAAAGATTCCAGCGCTGGCCATTTTCTGGGCGATCCAGGCGCTGACCTATTTCCTGATTCCGCTGAAGTTCGCTTTTGAGCCGACCCTGGTTTCTTATACCCGCGTAGATCAGGCGATCCCTTTTGTACTTTGGACAATAGTAATTTACGTTACCTTTTACCTTCAGATTTCTCTGATGTTCCTGTTGGCCGAAAGCCGCAAAGCGCTCCGGGAAATTTTCATTTTGTATTTTTGGGGTGGCTGTCTGCTCAGCGCTTTTTATTTCCTTATGCCGACTGTGCACCACTACCCAAATCCGGTTCCGGAGTGTTGTGGAGTCCTAGAGTGGATATTTCTGAAGATCCGCTATCTGGATGTCGCCGCTAACCAATTTCCCAGCGGGCACACGCTTTTCAGCTTGATTGGCCCGTTTTATATGCTGGCTTCCGTAAGAAAGACCAAGGGTTGGCTGTTCCTAATCTGGGGATTGGCGATTACCGCCAGTACGCTGACGGTAAAACAGCACAATGCTTACGACGCCGTTGCCGGAATTTCATTCGCGGCGGCGCTTGGATATGCTTTTGGACGATATTACTCAAAACCAGCTGCCGTTTAGGCAGCTTTTTTGTGCTAAAATTGACTTGATATGCGAAACGTCATTTTAGCGGCTTTGGTTTCCGGTCTGCTGTCCCTGGCGGCGATATTTTTGCTTACCCAATATCTGACGTCTGCTCCCAAGCCGGAAAGCGGCAATGCTCCGGTAGAGATTACCGACGAAGTGCCGAGGGGGTACTTTGATCTGCGGGGCAATAAGGAGATACTGATCAGTCTTCAGGAGTTTGATGTCAATCCGGAAAAGATTGTTGTTGACCGCGGCACGAAAATCATTTGGAAAAACGGGGATCGGGTATTTCATAGGGTAGTGAGCGATTCCGTTGTTGACGGAAAACCGATGTTTGATTCCCAAAACATAAAATCCTCGGGAAATTTTCAGATGGCTTTTCCTGACGCCGGGACGTTCAATTACCACTGCTCTTTTCATGCCGACACGATGAAAGGAATAATAATCGTGGACGATTAACGGGATGAAATTTGTTATAAAAAATTTTACCGGTAATTTATCCGACGCGATGCGTTCGGCGGGTTATCATTTTGAGGGCGTGGATCAAAAAACCAAAGAGTTTAAATTCTACCGGAGTGTTTCTAATAATCTTTTTCCGCGATTTCATATATATGGCTTTCTGGACAAGAGCAAAAATCTTTCTTTGAGTATGCATTTGGATCAAAAAGCGCCTGTCTACCAGGGGAGTACCGCGCACAGCGGGGATTATGAAGGGGAAGTGATTGAGAAAGAAGCCGCCCGGCTTAGACAATCTTTGGCGTCGGTTTTGGAGCGTAAAATTGAAGGTTTAAGCGAGTTTTGAGTGGAGTAATCGCGAATGATGCGAATTAAAGAGGTAATATTGCGAATAAGAAAAATCAACGTTCGTCATTGCGAGTAGCCGAAGCAATCTTACATCAGAGCTATTTATAGATAGCATTATTGTAGGATTGCCGCGGGATTACCCTCGCAATGACGGGCGGGCTAATTGCAGATAGGGAATAAAAACGGGAAGTAATCGTTGGAGTAATCGCGAATGATGCGAATTAAAGAGGTAATATTGCGAATAAGCTTAATTTAGCCAAGGCGGACGCGGTCTTGACTTTTTGGAGGGGGGTATGCTATAATGGCAATTAGAACGGGTTTCATCGGAAACCCCACAAAACATTACGTTTCTCGATTTTTTAAGGAGAAAAACATGCATCGCAACGACGGCAATGATGAGATCGGAGCACTACCTCTCGGCATGACAGTCATCACCCGCGAGGAGATGATTGAGGGAATCATCGGAGAAACAGTCTCCGAAGTCCTCATGTCCTCGGATGAGTTGATCAAGGAGGAGCTCGATGTTTTTTATGCCGAGCACCCCAAGGCGCTCGTCGAACACATCCGGAAGAATTCTTAACGACGCTACCCCGGCCAGGACTCTGGTGGACTGGCCGGATCGGTAACGAGCTCCCCAAGCTCGCCGCTCGGACTGACTGCTGTGAAGCAGACATGTCTGATAGGGCGCATGCGGCCGACCAAAAGGTCGGCAATAATAAGGGACTCGCTGCCTTAGGTCCGCCCCCTCACGAAAGTGAGGGGGCTCTTTTTATTATTTGGCCTGCGACCACCTAGAGCAGCTGCCAAATAATAACCCCGCACTAATTTTACCAATGGTTAATCACGCGATCCGCGCGGGCCGAATAGGCCCATTCCTCTTAATGGGCGAAGCGGAGCGCTTTTAGTTCAGTGTAAAAGTTTAAATATAGAAAAATTTAAAGTTGTGGAAACGTAAAATTCAGTGCTGGGGTTCGTTGCTTATGCCTGGCATAATCAATTAAAATAAATCCACATGGATACGACCCAGCAAATCAAAGAAAAACTGGATATCGCGGATTTTATCCGCGCTTATGTGCCGCTGAATCCCGCGGGAAGAAATCTGAAGGGTAATTGTCCTTTTCATAAGGAAAAGACGCCGTCTTTTATGGTTTCTCCGGACCGCCAAATCTGGCACTGTTTCGGTTGCAGTCTGGGCGGAGATATTTTCGGTTTCCTGATGCGTTATGAAAATATAGAATTTTTTGACGCTTTAAAAATACTGGCGGAAAAAGCCGGCATAGAAATCGCTCACAGTTTCGGCCCGGATCAAAAGGCGATCCAGGTTTTATATCAGGCCAATTTATTGGCAAAAGAATTTTTCCAACAGCAATTAGCCCTTAGCTCGTCAAAGGGTGTTCTTGATTATCTCACCGCTCGCGGACTCAAGCCCGAGACGATTGCTGAATTTGAAATCGGTTTTGCCCCTGATCAAACGGAGGCGCTAACCAGATTTTTAATTGATAAGGGTTTGGCGATTCAGGTAGTTGAGAAAGCCGGGCTATCGCTGAAGACGGAGCGGGGGACTTATCGCGATCGTTTTCGCAACCGGATTATGTTTCCATTATACAACCAGTTTGGGAAAGTGGTCGCTTTCACCGGCCGGATCATGCCCCTGGCCGCTGTAGCCTTGGCGAAGGAGGGCGGGTTTGAACTACCGAAGTATGTAAACTCTCCGGAAACGGCGATTTTTCAAAAATCAAAACTTCTTTACGGCCTTCATAAATCCAAGAATTTTATCCGCGAAACCAAGACTGCCGTGCTGATGGAGGGGCAGATGGATCTGATTATGTCCTGGCAAGATGGAGTGAAAAATTTGGTGGCGACTTCCGGAACGGCGTTGACCGCCGAACATCTGAAGAGTCTGCGTCGGAGCGCGGACGCCCTGGTGCTTTCTTTTGATCAGGATGAAGCCGGCAAGATGGCCGCCGAGCGGACGATTGATATGGCTAATTCTGCCGATTTCGCGGTAAAGGTGCTTAAAGTCGCTCCGGAATTAACCGTGAAAGACCCGGCGGATATCGCGCAGGCCCAGCCGGGAATGATGGCGAAATTGGTCGCTGAAGCGGTGCCGGCGATGGAATACCTGCTGGAAAAATATCAAATATCAAATATCAAATATCAAAATCTTGGTAGTGAGGTTTTGAAAAAGAATGTCCGGGCGGTTTTGGCGAAAGTGAAAAATATTTCCAGCGCGGTGGAGCGGGATTATTGGCTGAAAGAAATTTCTAACCGCGTTGGTATAGATATACCGGTATTGCAGGAGGAAGCGGCGGCGATTCCGGAGGCGAGATTGCCGGTGGCCGATTCGCAACAGGAAGAAGCGCCGAGATCGCCGGCGCCGAATTTACCCCGCAAGGATTTGATCGGTCAAAGGATTATTACTTTGGTGATGAACTATCGCGAACTCTCGGATTTGGCGAAGGGCCAGTCGGAAGAAATGCCGGAAGTGTACCGTCAGGTTTTGGGCTATCACCTGGACCCCAAGTCGGTGATTTTGGGAGCGGAAATCCAGCCGATCGCGGATATGATCAATCTTCGTTCCGGAATTGAGCTGACTTCGGACGCTATCAAGGCGAAAGAGGAGTTGGCCGAGCTTTTCCGGCAATTAAAGATAGAGAATTTACGCGGAAAGAAGCAGGAATTGCTTTGGACGATCAAAATGGCGGAGCAAAAAAATGATGAGCCGGGATTATCAATAGCGCTCTCTGCCTTTGACAAAGTGATGAAAGAGATGCAAAATTTAGAAAAACCAGCGTCGCTGGCCTAGTCCCTTATGAAGAAAAAGAAAAAAGCGATTAAAGTTAAAAAGAAGCTCGCCAAAAAAGCCGCTAAGAAACCGGCAAAAAAGAAAGGTAAAAAAGCTCTCGCCACGGCGGGTAAACCGGTTAAGGGCAAGAAAGAACTGAAAAGAGAAGTTGATCTTCAGGCGCTTGGTGAGCTGATTGAGCGTGGGCGGAGCCGCGGTTTCGTGACTGATGGCGAGGTTTTAAATTACTTCCCGAAGATTGAAGAAGATATTTCTTTCCTGGAGCAAATTTACGACAAGCTGGAAGAGGCCAATATCAAGGTGGTTGAGACTAACCAGCTGATTGAACTACCAAAAGAAGAGATCAGCGAGAAAGAATTGGAAGAATCCACCGTCGGCGAACATTTGCCTGACGCAGTGCAGATGTATCTGAAAGAAATCGGCAAAACACCGCTTTTGAAGGGCGAGGATGAAAGAGAATTGGCTAAGAAGATTGAGAAAGGGGATCAGGAAGCCCGCCGTCATTTTATTCAGGCCAACCTTCGTTTGGTGGTTTCTATCGCTAAGCGCTATGTGAATCGCTCTCCGAACTTGAGCATTTTGGATCTGGTGCAGGAGGGGAATATCGGGCTTTCCCGCGCGGTAGACAAGTTTGATTATCGCCGAGGATTTAAATTTTCTACCTACGCCACTTGGTGGATTCGCCAGGCGATCACCCGCGCCTTAGCCGATCAATCACGCACAATCCGTATTCCGGTGCATATGGTGGAGACAATTTCTAAATATACGCAAGCTAAGCGCCGTCTCCTACAAGAATTGGGCCGTGAGCCGTTGGCGGAAGAAATTGCCATTGAAATGAATTTGCCGGTGGATAAAATCCGCCACATCCAAAAGATTTCTCAAGACGTGGTCTCGCTGGAGTCTCCGGTGGGCGACGATGATGAGGATTCAACCCTTTCTGAATTTATTCCGGACGACCGCAACCTAACCCCATCACAGGTGGCCTCTCAAACATTATTGCGCGATAAAATCCGCGAGATTTTGGTTGACCTAACGCCCCGCGAGCAAAAGATTCTGGCGATGCGCTTCGGCTTGGAAGACGGCGTTACCCACACCCTGGAAGAGGTAGGTAAGGAGTTTGGCGTTACCCGCGAGCGTATCCGGCAAATTGAAGCGAAAGCTTTAGTTCGCATTAGGGGACATCATAAGTCGCATACCTTGGAGGGGTATTAAGGGCTCGGCGACTCTCTTTCTCGGAAACAGAATAACCGGCCTCCTGCGGGCCGGTTTTCTTCGCCCTCGGCGGTTGTTCGTTCGGAGCTAACGAACGAACCAAGCCCAACCGCCTCCGGGATGTTCCTTAAAAGAAAGTCGCCTCGCTTTGTTTAAATCGGATTGACGAATTTTAATTTGCGTGCTAACATCTCGGCAGTTACATTTACAAGGGAGAAGCAGTCATGGGTGATGAAACTTCGGGTTCGGCTGTTACCAAAGAAGCAGATTCCTGCGCGGAGATTGGAAAGATTGAGGATGAGAAGAGAGTTAAGCGTGATCAATTGAAGGGAACTCTTGGTATTATCGGCGTTCTCACGATGTTTGTCGCTCTGCTGGGAACAATCATTACCATGCCGATCTTTGAAGCGCGTAAAAGTGATCGTATGGTTGACGCGGCTTTCAACGCCAAGGAGTACAAGCTGGCAGAGCTGGTCCAATACCAAGGATTTAAGGTTGATAAGCAGTTCGCCTTTGCTGACACGCGGAATTGCGTCATGCAACTCCACCCCGAAGCTCCAACATCCAAGAAAGCAATTTTTGTCAGAGTTTCTAAAGAAATTTGGGCGGCCTGCTACACCGATCGAAGATTTGACGTAGTTGCCGTAGAGAAAGAGATTGGGTGTCAAAAAGCGCACTGGGATGCCATGGAGCGCATTCGCCGCGGAGAAGCGCCAGTTGAAACTCCCGTCGAATCCGCCGAGAAAAAGTAACCCGGACTCAAAAAAGGAGACAAAAATGCAGTTCATTATCCCGGTCGTCATCGCCGTGTGCTTGTCGGCGTTTGGGTACGGACTTTATCACGTATGGCGCGCAGATTCCCAGCGGAGACGTCTTGCTGAAGAGGCCTTGAAAGGCCCGGAATTGACGCTTCAGCAGTTGGCGCAGTATCAGGGATGGCGCGTTGAGACAATCGTTAAGTCATTTCTTGGCGAGGAAGGCTATAAATACCAGTGTATTCCGAACGTGCTCCGACTGACTAACCCGAATTCATCATCAGACCCGAAAGAGATTTATGTCCATGTTTCCTGGGGAGCTTGGTATTACGCCGGCTGTTGGTCTGTGGATGTGGTTGAGATCGCCGAGAAGATTA
>JBBTRE010000097.1:0-6565 GCA_038065375.1 Patescibacteria group bacterium
TGAAGTTCTTTCTCATGAAATTCCTTGCCTCGGACACGGGGGTCCAACCACCGCCGGCTTCCGCCAGCTTGATGGCTTCCTGCCGCGCCGCTTCATACTTGGCGCTCTCCATCTCCATCTCCTGATATTCAGCCAGAACAGACTTCTGACCGACCAGGGCCTTCTGGAGATCTTCAGACTTCATGACTTCCGTCGGGGACAGCGTCGTCGTTGCGCCGGGAACCATGGATTCCTCCTTTTAAATGAACTGGTGAGCCGCTTCAGCGGCAGAATTTGTATTAAGCACACGCTTAATTACCGAGTAACTCTAGCACAAGCGAGCTCATTTGTCAATAGCTCCTGGGACCTACGCTTTCCGCAACGCTACCCGAACGGGCCAATTTTCTATTTTGGAGTTGAGTTCCACATCAAATTTTGGCGCTTTTTTAAATTCAATAGATTTCGCATGCACATCCTTTTTCAGCTGCGCCGAACGCTTGTCTACGATTTCCATTAAATCGGACGGTAATTCCAAGCTGACGATAATGGAATCTTTCGGCTGATAGTTGGCGTCGCCACGCAAACCCTGAATCATCCGGACTAAATCCCGCATCGTCCCCTCCTCACGAAGTTCGGGGGTAAGTTCAACATCTAACTCCACCTCGGTCTTTAACTTCGGATCACAAATCACTTCTTTTACATTCACCTCATCTCTCAAAATTCCCAGTAATTCCTTGTCCGTATTTTTTAACTTTTCACTTTTCACTTTTAACTTATTTAATGGCTGACGCACTTTTATTCCCGCCTTCTCTCTTTCCGCCAAAGCCAAACTCGCCAGGTGGCGCACCTCCGCCATCGCCACCAATAACTTTTTATCTATCAATTTTTTGTCTACCTTCACCCAATCCTCCAAATGAACTGATAGCTGGTAGCCAGCGCCTAGTGACTTGTACAGCGCCTCTCCGAAAAACGGAGCGAACGGCGCCATCAACTTCGCCAGCGTCTCCAAAACCAATTTCAGGGTCTTCCCGGAGACATTTTTGCGTGAACGACGGATATACCATCTTGAGAGATCATCTACGAAGGCCTCAATCACCTTCGCCGCCTCGCCGATCTCATATTTCTCTAAATGAGCCGTCGCGGTTTCGGCAACCTGATGCAAGCGGGAAGTTATCCACTGATCTAAAACCTTAATTGGTTTACCCTGAGCCTGTCGAAGGGCCTCCTGCCCATAGGTGCTATAGAAGACAAAAGAGTTATAAGAGAGCATAAAAATCTTCCGTAGAGTCTTCCCAAGGTCCAGTTCATCAAACTTTTTAAACTCTCCCGGCGGATTCACGGTATAGAAATACCAACGCACCACATCCGAACCGTATTTTTGGATCATCAGCCACGGGTCTACTACATTGCCTTTAGACTTGGACATTTTCTGTCCGTTCTTATCCAGCAACAACCCAAAAGAAATTACATTACGATAGGCCAGACCGCGGCCGAGTAAGGTGGAGACGGCCAGTAAGGTATAGAACCACCCGCGAGTCTGATCCATTCCCTCGGCGATGTAGTCGGCCGGAAAAGCCGACGCTCCGGTCGGCTCCCCGACCGCTCTGGCGCGTCGGGGTTGACCGTCCAACTTTTCCTTATTTTCAAAAGGATAATGCCACTGCGCGAACGGCATCGCTCCCGAATCAAACCAAACATCAGCCACATCTTTGATGCGCTGCATTTTTCCATAACACTCGGGACACTTAAGATAAACTTCATCAATGAACGGCCGATGGGTGTCCAACTCTCCATTTTTATCAAACGGCCAGTTTTTTAAATTCAGTTCCTGATATTCACCGACTTTCGGGTAACGGAAGTCCACATTCTCGGCGCTGGTCAAACCTTCCACTGCCGCCGACATCACCCAAAGCGGATGACCGTGGCTGACGATTAAAATCTTCTTTCCCTGATGCTGAGAATTAATTTCTAATACGGCTTCCATCATCCGCCTACGCGCGTCATTCAAATTCTCACCACCGGGCGGGGCTTTAGTAAATTCATCCAACGTGCTGGCGTAATACTCTTTCCTCTCCCGGTCATCTCGGCCGTTGAAGACTCCGCAGTTTAATTCAGCCAGCCGCTTATCAACGGCGACTTTCGCTCCGGTTGCTTTGGCAATAATCTTGGAGGTCTCCCTGGTACGGAAATATGGGGAGGTAAAAATCAGATCAATTCCCTCTTTCGCCAACGCCTTACCGAGCGCTTCCGCTTGAGTAATACCCTTCTTGGTAAGTTTAGATACTTTGGAACCGCTTTCATCGTAAGCAACCATATTGCTGACGTTGTGATCCGACTCGCAGTGCCGCGCCATGAAAAACTCATTTTTGTTGTAGGCGTGTTTATTTAAATCTTCCAAAGATCCGACTACTAAGCGGTGGTTTTCGTCTTTAGCGCACTCCCAGATCGGAATTGGCGTGCCCCAGTAGCGATTCCGGGAAATGGACCAGTCTCTCACATCTTTTAGCCATTCGCCGAAACGCCCTTCTTGAATGTGGGATGGGATCCAGTTGATCTTCTTGTTGGATTTTAAAAGCTCTTCCTTTAGCCGGCTGGTTTCAAAAAACCAGGAATTGCGGGCGAAATAAATCAGCGGCGTGGAGCACCGCCAGCAAAATGGGTATTCGTGTTCAATCTGCCCGGATGAATGTAGGAGGCCTCGTTTTTCTAAATCGGCGATTATTTCATCATCGGCTTGTTTAATAAATTTCCCGGCGCCAGGCAATCCCTTATTGACGATGCCCCGGTCATCAATCGTCACCGGCACCGCGTCTTTCCCGGCCGCTTTCAAATCTTCTTCTCCGAACGCCGGGGCAATGTGAACCATTCCCGTGCCGTCTTCGGTAGAAACAAAATCAGCGGCGATAACTTTGTAACCGGTCACTGGTAGCTGGTTACCGGCTAGCTTGTACAACGGCTCATATTCCAAGCCCACAAGTTTTTTCCCGGAAATTTTTTCCACTACTTCCGCCTCTTTGTCGCCCGACTTAGGCGGCGCGTTATAAGACCAAAGAAATTCATCGCCAACTTTATATTTGGTGTAGGTGATCTTGGGATTCACCGCCACCGCGACATTCGCCGGCAAAGTCCAGGGTGTGGTGGTCCAAACAAGCAAGAACTCCTTACTAGTTCGTCTTTTTCCACCGGAGGTGGATCCTCCTCCGGAGGACAATTTAAATTTCACAAAGACCGAAGGATCTTTAGTTAGTTTGTAAGCGCCGGGCTGGCCGAGCTCATGACTGGAAAGGGGTGTCTGACAGCGCGGACACCAGGGCACGATTTTATAAAGTTTTTTCAGATATCCTTTTTTAGCGATCTCGGAAAACACCCACCATAAACTTTCAATATATTTATTGTCGTAGGTGATATAGGGATGATCAAAATCCAGCCAGAAACCGATCCGCTCGGTGAGTTTCTCCCATTCGGATTTATAGGTCCAAACCGACATCTTGGCCTGCGAATTAAACTCGGCGATACCAAACTTTTCAATTTCGCTTTTATTTTTTATTCCCAATTTCTTTTCCACTTCCAGCTCCACCGGCAAGCCGTGCGTATCCCAGCCGGCCCGGCGACCCACAAAAAAACCGCGCATGGTTTTGTAGCGGCAGATTATATCTTTAAAAGCCCGCGCTAATACGTGATGCAGGCCAGGACGGCCATTGGCGGTAGGCGGACCCTCAAAAAACCGGAAAGGCCTCTTCCCTTCTCTGGCTTTTAAACTTTTTTTAAAAATATCGGCTTCTTTCCAAAATTTGAGGACTTTTTCCTCAATTTCCGGAAGTTTAAATTCCTTTAATCCCTCAAGCATAAGTACTTACATATTATAGAAAAGCGGCCCCTTTTTAAAGGCCGCTGGAAAAAATTACTTATCAGACGCGCGATTACTGACGCTGGTCGGTAACTGCGCGCCGCACTGAACGCAATAATCTCCGCCATCCCTGACCGGATTGTAGTAAGAGCCACAGCCGCAACGCGGTTTAAGCGAGGTCGTAGAGCCGCACTTAGGGCAAAATTTCGCATATGGCCGATCTTCTCCGCACTTCCCGCAGTAAACCTGCTTCTCTTTATCTCCGGGCCGAGTCTGATACACCCGCATAATGACAAAAGCCAGGACAGCGCAGATCACCAGAAAACCAAGCGACATTTTAAGCTCCTCAAGAAACTACACCCACCTTATTGACTTTCAGGAAAAAAATCAATAGAATATCGTCAGTTTCTTGAACAGGGAAAATCGTGAAAAAGGCATTGCTGGTTATCGTCTTTACCGCTTTCGCTCGCTGGACGAACGCCGAAGACGTGGAAGATAAGAAATCTATTTTCAGTCTAAGCGGCGAAGCCCGGGTGAAACAGTTCCTGATCAACGACGAACCCGATCAGATTAAACTGGACTACCGTGGCAATAATGATCACGCGGATGAGGAAATCGGATTGGTTGCTCATGCCACCGTATGCGAATATTTCCATATTAACGCCTATCCCTATTTTTGGGCCTCACGAGAAAATCAGATCTCCCGGGTCGGACTGAACGCTGAAGCAAAAGTGAATGCCTTCTTCCTGGGTGATGATCTGAACAGTCGCTTCGCGATCGGTTATGGACATCACAGCTGGCACAACGCGGACGCCAAATTCAAAGGTGTCGGCGGAAGGTCGCGCGACTGGCTGTTTGCGGAAATTGATTTCCTGAAATTGAGCGGTCCTGGATTTTGCTGAGGGGAAGAGTGGCAGCTGAAGTTTCAGCTGAAACCGAAACTCTTTCTGAACAACCGGGAACCGTCCGCGATCAAAGATCTGTACAAAAGCAGTGATCCGCACGCCTTCGCCGCCCTAGAAATCCCTATTGATTTCGTCTATCCGGAGCGCTTAGAGATCCACCTGAAGCCCTACTGGATGTTCTCCAACGGACCGGACCGCTATGGAATCACGGCGGAAGTTGATGTAAAGATCTGGAAAGGCATCTGGGCCTTCGCCGATGCTGGCTATGCCCGCGCCGGCCGATCGGACAGAACACAGGTCGGCCTTGGTCTGATGTTGCGATTTAAATAGCGACTAGCCATTCTGTCATTGCGATCCGTCAACCGACGGAGAAGTCATACCTACGGTAGATCTCCCGAAGGGAGACAATCTTACGTCAATATTATTTATAAAATGAAAATCCCCCGAGAAATCGGGGGCGTTTTTTTACTTCGTATTCCGATATTTACTACGGATGGCCTCGCCGAATCCGCCGAGAAAACCAGCGACGGTATTCTTGAAAGGAATTTGGCCGCTCATCCGCCAACACGCGACGGAAGCATCCACAAAACCGATCGGGCCCAGAATCGCCGAGACGAGCGCCTTCGTGACGACCATCCTGTGGATTTCCGCGTTCCCGCTCCGGTAAATCGTGGCAATTCCGAAAGTCCGGAAAAAACGAATCCTCATGTTACGGAAACGCAGGAAATGATCTTTCTTATAGATATGCTTTTCGTAACTAAGATTCTTCAGCTGCTTCCAGAACACGAACTCCATCTGATATGTCAAAAGGGCGGAAACAGTCCAGACCCAGACAACTAGTACGACGAGAGCGGTGAGCATCATCCTCCTCTTTCTCTCTAAAAAGTTTCTGGAACTATAATACTACATCTCCTTCGGAATTGCAACTCCTAAAACCCCTAAAACATTTTCCAAAACTATCCGCGTCGCCTTCACCAACGCCAGCCGCGCGCCCATCAATTTTTTATCTTCCACGATTACCCGCTCTTTTTCATAGAAATTATTAAACGCTCGCGCGACTTCCAATGAATACCGCGCCAATCGGCTCACCTGATAATCCTTAGCAGTTTGCAGAACCAAGTCGGGATACTTCACCAATTCCTGAATTAAATTCGCCTCACTCTCCGCGGTCAACTTTTCCAGCTTCGGTCTTTCCAATCCGAACAACTTTATAACTTTAAACTTTAAACTTTTTCCGCCGAAGGCGGATCCTCCTTCGGAGGAAACTTTGCCTAAGATGCTATTGCATCTTACAGCGGCGTATTGCGCGTAATAAACCGGATTTTTCTGCGATCTCTCTTTAGCGAGCGTCATATCAAAATCCATATGCGTCTCCGGGTTATGCATCAGAAAAAAGAACCGGGTCGCGTCTTTGCCAACCTCCACCAGCAGATCATCTAAGGTCACGAAATCGCCGGAACGCTTGGACATCTTCACCTCTTTGCCGTCTTCAATCAGCCGGACGAATTGAGTGATGATCACTTTCAAATTTTTCGGATCCACCCCAAGAGCCGTGACGCCCGCTTTAAGCCGCGCGATGTACCCATGATGGTCCGCCCCCCAAATAACGATTGCTTCCTCAAATTTCCGTTTGATAAACTTGTCGTAGTGATAAGCCAAATCCGCCAGGAAGTAAGTTGGCTGGCCATCGGACTTCACCAACACGCGATCTTTGTCGTCAATTCCGCTCGTCTTTAGCCAGACCGCTCCCTCCTTCTCCTCGGTTAAGCTTTTAACATTTAACATTTCTAACAGTTGCTTCAGTTCCCCCTTCTGATGCAGGTTCTCATATTCG